>JAUPVF010000032.1 GCA_030917185.1 Patescibacteria group bacterium | reverse complement strand
TTCTCCTTACAGGAGCAGTATCCCAATTGGATATTTTATTTCGCTCCGCTTATAAAATATCTCAATCGGGCTTCAAGTCCGTCTTACGGATTTTGAATACAAAATCCTAGACCTCTCGCCCACATTAAAAAATACCCAACAAGGGTAATTTTTAATGTGGGCGAGAGAGGACTTGAACCTCCACTCCTTACGGAACCAGTTCCTAAAACTGGCGCGGCTACCATTACGCCACTCGCCCAATTAGTGATACTCTACACTATTATCAGATAAAAATAAACCTTTTAGTTTGCTCAAAAAATATACCCTTGCTCTTTATAAGGATGAAAAAATTGGAGTAATCTATGTTTATCTTGTATTGTGCACCCAGCAGGGATCGAACCTGCGACCTTATCCTTAAGAGGGATCTGCTCTACCAGCTGAGCTATGGATGCAATCTATTTCAAACAGATTTACATTAACATGAATTATATTTTTTAGAAATATAATTTCATATTGTGCCCGAGGTGGGAATCGAACCCACACGAGGATTAACCTCACGACATTTTAAGTGTCGGCTGTCTACCAGTTTCAGCACTCGGGCATTTCTATTTCTTCCTCTATGTGTTATTTGTAGACTATGGCAATTTGGGCAGAGGACTCTCAAGTTTTTGATCCTGTTATCATGACGGTTGCCATTGATGTGGTCAAGTTCAAGAGGAAGTCTTCCGTCAATTGATATTTGTGCCCATCCGCACATCTCACATTTCGGTTCTTTCAGTTTAGCTGAAAAGAGCCTTTTTTTCAACTTAAAACTCTGATACGTGCTTTCTTTAACCAAGATTTCTTTTAGGGACAAGGTGGGGTTTTCTCCAAATTTCATTCCTTTATTCCATGCCATACCAGTAAAATGTGATGTGTTCAGGTTGGCTTGTTTTATGTATTTTTTCACTTGGTCATAATTTCCTCCTGTTGGTCTTAGTCCAAGCAATTTGATGACGTTTCGAGTACTTTTAGAATTTTTAACTGCTGATTTTAGTTGGTCTTCTGACCAACGTCGTTTTTTATTCATACTATGTTGCTTAGTTGGTATACGTTGATTATACAAGTATACTGAACGTATACCAAACATAGGATGTGTATAAAGGAGGCATGGGCGGGGGTAATCTTTTTGAATTTCAATTCGTCGTCACTCATTTAAATTCAAAACGCGGATTGTCGACAAACGCTGGTGCGTTCGTAAACCGCCAATCCGTGCAATTCCCGCAGAAAAAGTTTCACTTTTTCTTGGAGGCGTGGGCGGGAATTGCACCCGCGTATAAAGATTTTGCAGATCTTTGTCTTACTACTTGACGACCACGCCTTACATTCTAACTTTCATTTAACAAATTATCAATTCTCTGTCTGTTTTTCTCGCCCGCATCAATCGCAAAAACAAGTTGGGGAATCATACCGAGTCGTGAGTTATCACGTACGAATTGTTTGAATTCACTTCGTTTTCGTTTAGCAAATTCTAATGCGGTCTTTTCGTATGATTCTGGAAAGACCGTAAAGAAAATAGTAGCACGTTTTCCATCTTTTGTCAGAACGACATTAGTAATGGTTAAAAGGGAAGAGTTGTTACCTTCTAGGAGTAAAAACCGTGCAGCCATATCATGTAATATCTCTATAATGCGTTCGTGTCTGACAGACATATTATTTTTCAGTTATCATAAAACTTTCAATATAATCTCCGGGTGCCAATTCAATTTTTGCTTCTATCATGGCACCAAATTCTTTGCTTTCTCCCACCTCATCACTGCGATTTTTTTGTTGTTGGAGTTCTTTGACTTTACCTTCACCAATTTCCGCATCCCGTCTAAAAATAATAACCTGTCCGCCAAGTTTGATAGTACCTGTTTCTACTCGTCCACCAATAATCTGTCGGTCTTTTACTTTACTGAATAGTTTCAGTATTTTTGCTCGACCAGTGGATTCTTTCACTTGGATTTTGGGTGTATGTTTTTCTAATATACCAGCCAACCACTCACTGAGTTTATAAATAATATCAAATGTTTTGATTTCAATTTCATTACGTTCTGCAAGGTGTTTTGCTGAACTGTCTATTTTTGTATTAAACCCGATTACAATCGCATGTTTGGTACCTGCACTTGCTAATTGGATGTCATTTTCTGATATTGCTCCAATACCAGACGATACCACCTCAGCACGAATACGATCATTAGTTATTTTTTTGATTTCATATAATACTGCTTCCAAACTTCCACCAGCATCTGCTTTGATGATAACCGGTAATGTGGCGGTGTCTGGGTTATATGTTGTGTTTGTATTGGGATGTATTGCACGAGTATTTTCTTTCTCTACATGTGCAAGTGCGTCATTTTTATTTTCGTATACTGCAAAATTACTACCAACCTGTGGCAAACTATCCCAACCAATAATACGAACAGGGCTAGAAAATGATGCCTCGGCAACCTGTACTCCTTTGTAGTTTTCCATGATACGGACTGGAGCAATACTTTTACCAGCGGCAATGAACATTCCTTTTCGTATGGTTCCGTCTTTTATAATACAGGTAGCACAGACTCCTTTTTTGACATCACGGTTACTTTCAATAACCACACCCGTTCCTAGTTTATTTCTGTCACCGACTAATCCTTGAATTTCTGACACCAAAACAATCATATCCAGTAATTCGGGGATACCTTCGCCTGTTTTGGCAGAAATAGCGACCGCGGGAATGTCTCCACCGTATCCTTCAATATATATTTCATGTTCCGCAAGACTTTGTTTGGTTCGTTCAATGTTTGCTTCTGGGCGGTCAATTTTGTTTATGGCAACAATGTAGGGGATACCACTATCAGTGATTGATTTTAATGCTTCTAGTGTTTGAGGTTTTACACCATCTTCGGCTGATACGACTAATATGGCAATGTCCGCAACATGTGCACCTCGTTGTCTAATACCAGAAAACGCTTCATGTCCCGGAGTGTCAATAAATGTAAGATCGGAAGAG
>JAUPVF010000007.1 GCA_030917185.1 Patescibacteria group bacterium | reverse complement strand
CAGATTGCTCGATGTATGCGAGATGAAGACACTCGTGGTGATCGTCAGCCAGAGTTTACACAACTGGATTTAGAAATGAGTTTTGTTGAACGAGAAGACGTGATGGATTTGAATGAACGTTTGCTGATTGACTTGGTCACAACCCTATACCCAGAAAAGAAAATTCAGCAGATTCCATTTCCACGACTATCATATGCAGAAGCGATGGAGAAATATAACTCAGACAAACCAGATATTCGTGAGGATAAAAATGATCCAAACCTGCTCGCATTCTGTTGGGTTATTGATTTTCCTTTCTTTGAAAAAGTGGAAGATACTAACCCTTCGACAAGCTCAGGACACTCAGCTAAAGCTGAGTGGACATTCACACACAATCCATTTTCACGACCAAAACCTGAACACATGGATTGGTTAATGAACAAAGAACATATTGGCGAGATTCTGACCACACAATACGACATCGCAGTCAACGGATATGAAATTGGTGGTGGAAGTATTCGAAACCATGATCCAAAAGCACTAGAAAAAGTATTTGAAGTAATGGGACACAAGACCGAAGACATTCAGACAAACTTTGGACACATGATGACCGCCTTTTCTCTCGGAACTCCACCACACGGGGGTATTGCCTGGGGTTTGGATCGTTTGATGATGCTTTTGCAAAATGAACCAAACATCCGTGAAGTTATTCCATTTGCCAAAACAGGGGAGGGAAGAGATTTAATGATGAACTCTCCAGCAGAAATATCTGGGGAACAATTAAATGAACTAAGTATCTCGCTTAACATAAAAAAGAAATAAAACAAAAAAGTCCTTCGCAAGAAGGATTTTTGGGTAAAAAAAAAGAACTTGATGCTCTTTACGAACCACACTATTTTGCCATTGTTAGTGCCGTTGATTCGCGTCACCCGCTTAGGCGAGTATCAAGTTCTTTTAGAAGGAGGGGGGTTCCCGCCTTGAGGTTTGTTGGAGGAAAGATCTCGCTCGTGGGGTGGACAAAAGTCCACAGCGAGGAAGAGGTGGGGAAAGCCATCCTTCTTGTGTTCTGCTATAAATAATACTCCCAATAATATAACTTGTCAATAGAAGACCTGTGGATAGCGATTCTGCTATACTATATCAATGGAACCCACTGGCTACACAATAAAAACTCATGTATTTGAGGGTCCGTTGGATGCATTACTTGCACTCATAGAGAAACGCAAACTTTTCATTAATGATATTTCCTTGGCACAAGTTGCCGATGATTATATTGCCTATGTTAAAAGTCTGGATAATTTTCCCATTGCAGATTCGGCTCATTTTATTTTAATCGCATCAACTCTGGTCCTCATTAAGTCAAAATCTCTTTTGCCGACGCTCTCACTGTCCCAAGAAGAGGAAAAAAGTATTGATGATCTAGAACATCGGCTTCGTGAATATCAAAAATATAAAGCACTGAGCATACACCTGCGTGAACGGTTTGGTATTCATATGTCGTACATCCGTCTTCCGTCCAAAGAAACTAAAGTTGTTTTTGCACCAAGTAAACAAACGAAAGTTTCCCGTCTGCATGAGGTAATACGAGAGGTAATACGGGCAATACCAAAAAAAGAATTTGTACCGAAAGCAGTTGTCCAAAAAGTTATTTCTCTTGAAGAGATGATGAGTGATTTGGCAGAACGGATCACATCAAACCTGAAAATGAGTTTCAAAGATTTTTCCGGTATGGGTAAAAAAGATAAAGTTACGGTTATTGTTGGTTTTTTGGCTATGCTAGAATTAGTAAAACAAGGTATTATACATGTACGACAAGATAAAGATTTTCACGATATAGAAATGGAAACGGAATCAGTCGGAATCCCACGATATTAATATGGAAAAAACTACACACGATATTGGTAATAAAATAGAGGCGATTTTATTTTATCTCGCAGAACCAGTAGAGATTGCATATCTTGTAAAAATACTTGGTGTGAGTAAAAACGAAATAGAGAAAGCCATACTTGAGTTAAAAGAATCTTTACTACAACGAGGAATCCACCTTGTTGAACACGATAATACAGTCTCATTAGTAACCGCTCCTACATTATCAGATACTATTGATACGGTTATCAAAAATGAACGAGAGCGAGAACTTGGGCGAGCGGGAATAGAAACACTTTCAATCATTGCGTATAAAGGTCCGATTAGCAGGAAAGAAATAGAATACATCCGTGGGGTTAATTCGCAATTTGCTTTGCGTAACTTATTGTTACGTGGTTTGATAGAAAAACAAAATAAAGAAGGTAACGATCGTGTTATGTTGTATACTATTACTATGGATACGTTATTGCATTTAGGGTTATCCTCTGTGAATGAATTGCCAGAATATACCGCTGTACATACAGAACTATCTGCCGAACAAGTGCAAGAATTAGAAGAAGAATCAAACGATATATCTGATGGAGAATAACGAACAAAAAATATCATTGCCGTTATTGTTGTTAAATATTGTGATGGTTTTTGCTGTTATCGGCGGTATATTTTTCATATACGGCAGACTACATACTTCAGAATCCAAACGACTTGAACGTGAAGGAAAAATGACTATACGATCAGGTCATGTTATTTCCCGAGAATT
>JAUPVF010000031.1 GCA_030917185.1 Patescibacteria group bacterium | reverse complement strand
TCCTCAATGCTTGCCTTCTCGCAAACTCCTCGTGGAGTACCACTTCGTCAGACAATGCTTCAGGCTGGCGCATTTCGTCGTTGTTTTCTAAATCGCCTGCGAAGTCTCACAAAACTTGTAATGGAGAAGATTTCGTTGAAATCATATCTTTTTGAAACCGTCGCAGGCGGGTGAGAAGCGAAGCTTCGCAAGACCTTGAGTGTTCTGTACTCAGAATGCGAAAGGTGTACAGTTCCTGTAAGGAAGCCGAGAGCCGAGCGGCGGGCGAGCCCCGCCCGAACGCGTGTTTCAAAAAGATATGATGAGAAAGAAATCTTCCTACTAGAGAAATTTTATAAAATTTGTGGATTTCTATTTTTGATTTGTCATGTATAATAATTACATGATAACTCAACTATTTAAGGCAGGAACATCTATCACCACAGATATTATGTTTCTAGTCGTCTTGTTTGTGTTGGTGTGCGCATACTCTTTTTATGCCGGTAAGAGCCGAATCATCTCATTCATTTTGGCATTCTACCCGGCACAGTTACTCTATACTCAGTTTCCCTTTATAAACAAACTACTCATCCTGAAAGGGGATGGGTTAGTTGTGTTGAACAAAGCACTCATTTTCCTTATATTCTTTATTCCACTCAACATCTTGATTTCCCGATATGTGTTTGCAGAGTCCGGCTACGGAGGATCTGCCCATGTGCTCCGTATTGCTGGGTTTTCTTTGGCTGGGGTGGTGGTATTTCTCCTTTTTAGTTATTCTGTGGTCAGTTTAGACCTCCTATACAACTTTTCACCCACAGTAGACGCCCTGTTTAGTACACCGGACAAGGTATTTTGGTGGCACTTAGCACCCCTTTTGGTTTTGTTCGTCCTCTAACCCGTAAACTCTCAAAACAAGTTGAAAAAAGCCAAATATATGGTGTATCGTTTTTCGGTATTTAACGGCTCAGTAAAGCCAGAAAATACTCTTTTCAAAACCCTATTTTCGTGTTATAACCATTGACAGGATGGTATGAAGTATGATACAATATACATGACTCAGTAGATAACTGAGTTTTTCTGTTCACAGTCCAGAATTATCATTCTAAATAAAACGTATTTTAAATTTTACAGCAGCTAGTGTGTTTATGGTTCTCTCTACGGTAGGCGGGTTTCAAAGCCCAATTACTGTCACAGAGACACCTAAAGTTGAACAACAGAACGTTGTCAAAGAAATATCAAAGAAAGAGGTAGAGAATATAATGAGTACCGAGCAGTATGTGCGACAGTACTTTGCCGATATTCCTATCATGATCCAAGTTGCAAAATGTGAATCTCGCTTTAGACAACTTGATAAAGATGGTAGTGTACACCGCGGAGAAATCAATAACAAAGACGTCGGTGTGATGCAGATCAATGAGTTTTATCACCTTGATACTGCAACAGACGAAAACTACAATATCTACACTTTGGAAGGTAATACCGCATATGCGCGTAAATTGTATGAAAAACAGGGCACACAGCCATGGAGTTCATCAAAGGCATGTTGGGGTAAATACGAAAACCAAAATCTAGCGTTCAACGCAAAATAAAAGGTATCAATACCTTCAAGACAGAAGCCCCGAAAGGGGTTTTTGTTATGGTTGCATTTTGATATGCCGAGTGGTAGTTTAGTGGGTAGAAAGGATAGTTTTTATGCCGTTACCCAAGACGATTCATTGGACCATTGATCCGTCTATTCTCGGAATGAGGGATAAGACAAAAAAAGGAAGAGTTTTGGACTTCTCCTCATCTTTCATGAACACTGTCGTTGCTGGGAATGATATGCTTTTTTCTAGCATAGAATATCATCGTTTGTTTGACATAATGAAAAGGTCAATCACAAAACACGATGCTTGTTGTTACCTCACCAAGGATAAAAGTGGGGGAGAGTGCTATCGGATGGAGGTTTGTTTTGGATCCGATAGTTTGACTTTTATCATCAGATTCAACCTCAGAAGCCAGGAGTGCTTCATCATGTCAATTAGTTATACAGGCATATCGATTGGCTAAACAATGAGAACAAAACCTCGCACGAAAGTGTGAGGTTTGCTTTTTAGTAGTTTCTTAAAAGCCAGTCTATTTATGCAAGGGAAGCACAGTATAGCAACGTCGCACAATATATCTTTTGGTATGTAGTTATATAGAAATAAAGCCCAGATATTATGTATGGGCGTTTGCATTTCATTCTTATTAACACCCCTTCCCTTTCATTAACATAAAAAATTTTTAGATATTTTATTTTAGTTAGTTTGTTTTATTCCCTACACACATCTATACACTTTTTTCTGGGCTCTTATATTGAGTCAATTAATTAATATTCTGGCAAATATGCCATTGGATCAAGATACGCTTTAATATCTGCCAACGGTATGGTTGCTTGTTTGCATCCTTTACTATTTACATATTGTTCAATACGTACACCTTGGGTTGCATATAATCCAAGGTGTAAATGAGGACCTGTTGAGTATCCGGTGTTACCACTGTATCCAATTGTATCTCCTTTTTTAATTTGAGCCCCTGTAGTGACCGAGATTGATGACAAGTGTCCGTAGATGGTAGATAATCCGTTTGGATGTTTGACCATAACCCATTTACCAAACGAATAGCATCCTGGATATATGTCGGTGTTGCCTGTACCAGCAACAACACCATCAAGTGCCGTCATAACTTTGGTTCCGATGGTTGCCCGGAAATCGACACCGTTATGCGATCCTGATGCATAGAGTTTTTCGGCTCCAACCGTTTTGCCAAACCGTTGAGTGATATACACATCTTCAAGTGGCCATGACAATACTCCATTACGAGGCGCAGGGTAACTCCCCTTGTCTACCGCAATATTTAACTGAGATTCAAACTCATACAGTTCTTTTTCAAACTGGGCTTTTTGTTGTTCACGATCTTTAATCAAGTTTTTGAAGACTTGTTCCTTGTTTTTTGTTTGTGCCAATAATTGGCTTTTCTCTTGTTGGGTTGATTCTACGGCTTGCTTTTTGCCACTTAAATCTTGTTTGAGAGAAACTAATTGGGTTTTTTGACCCGTCATTTGGGCTTGTTTATCCTCTAAATCTGTCTTCAGGCCCCGTAATTCTTCTGATTTAATCCGTATTTGGTTGTGTACCTGACGAATGTTTTCTATGTCGTCCCATATATCCGTTATGTTTTTTCCTCCCAAAAGAGTTGCGAAAAGATTAGATTCCTCTAAATCTTGGCTGTTGCGAAGTAATAAGCCGATAACTTTTTTATTTCGGTCAATTTGGTTTGTCGTACTACTAATAGCAAATGCCAACTGATCAATCGTTAGTTCTGCTCGATTAATTTTTTTCTCAGTTAACGTCAGGTCTGTGGTTATTTTTTTCTTAGTGAGATCAAGGGATTTAATGGTTGTTTGTAGGGTCTTGGCTTGGGAATTTACATTAGTCACTTCTTGGTTATATTGTTTAATTTCCTCCTCAAGTTTTTTAATTTGGCTCGTGCGATCATCTATTTTATTTTTGAGGTCAGTGGCAGTATCACTTGATACATATGAATATGGAAAAATAAAAAGCAAGACAAAAGACACAACAACATACAAAAAAACGAATTTGGTTTTCAATTTTATTTTTTCCATTTTTGCTTTTATGCAAGTAATCCAATTGCTGTGTGTAGGCGTTCAACGGATTCATCTTTGCCAAGTATATATATCAGTGTAAATGGATCAGGACTTTTATCACGTCCAGACAAAGCAACTCGTGTTGGCCACAAAACTTGACCACGACCATTTTCTGTTGCGTAATCAAATAGTAGAGATTTAACACTTTCTGGACTCTGGAACACATCAGACTGGCCGGATTGTAATGCCTCGCAAACCCATGTGAGATGTTTTTTTATTTCTTCTTTAGGGGACTCTCCTTTCCATGACAACATGGTCACATCATACTGTGGTGCATCAAAAAAATATGATAACTCTCCCCCACTCACAAGTTTGTCTATATCACCCCACGTAGAAATGCGATCAAAAATAATGGGATACAGTTTTGATATAAATGGTTTGTCATCCAGTTTATTATTTCCTGCAAGTGTAGGGTTTTGGATAAGTCGGCTGTATATTTCCTCATTACGCACATTTTCAGACATCAGTTTAAGATGTTCTTTATTAAGCCAATTAAGTTTGTCATCTGACAATTGCGCCCCAGACCGCTGGACTTTTTCCAAACTAAAATTATTAATCAAATCATCACGACTAAATATCTCTCGGTCATCACCGGGGTTCCAACCAAGGAGGGCGAGGAAATTAATCATCGCATCGGGAGTATATCCTTCTGCTCTATATTCCAAGATGTCTTTTGCTCCGTCACGTTTGCCGAGTTTTTTCTTACCATCAGGTGCCATAATCGGTGGCAGAGTTGCGTATACTGGATGCTGTATTCCAAGTGCTTCATATATAGAGAGGAATTTTGGTGTAGAAGATATGAATTCTTGACCACGTAATACATGTGTGATACCCATTTCTATATCATCAACAATATGCGCGAAATTGTATGTTGGGTATCCGTCACTTTTGATTAAAATAAAATCATCTAATGCTTCTGGTCCAGCAGACAAATCACCCCACACTTCATCGTGCCATTCATATCGTTTTAATTCTGGTACTTTGAATCTCAAGGGGGTTGTACCATCCCATAGTGGAGGGTTATCTGGCCGATAGTCACGGTATAAAAACGGACGCTTTTCCATATCTGCTTTCAGACGAAAATTTTCTAATTCTGCTTCACTATACGGATCGGCATAGGCAAAACCTTTTTCAATTAATTTTTCTGCATACATTCGGTATAGGTGTAATCGTTCAGATTGTATATATGATGCATGAGGACCACCTATATCAGGACCTTCATCCCATGTAATTCCCAACCATGATAAAGAAGCAATGATGTGTTCAATCGATCCCTCTACCTCACGTTCTTTATCGGTGTCTTCTATACGTAAAATAAATGTACCATCATGTTTACGTGCGGTAAGCCATGCATAGAGTGCTGTACGAACTCCGCCAACATGCATAAAACCGGTTGGTGACGGCGCAAATCTTGTTACAATTTTTTTGGTACCAGGGTTTGTGTGCATTGTATTTTATTGTTCATGCGACAAAGAAATACTTAGAATTTCTTTTGCGATGAGTTTTGCAGAATCACGACGAGCAAACGCTAGTGCACTTGCTTTCATTTTTTCTTGATCATTTGGACTGTTTAATATGCGATTTATTTCTGAAACAAGAATGTGTTCATTTATATTTTTTTCTTCAATAACAATTGCTGCGCCAGTACGGGCATAGGCATAGGCGTTTAATCTTTGGTGATTACCATTGGAATTAGTAATTGGGATGATAATACTTGGTTTACCCCAACTGGCAATTTCAAAAATCGTTGATCCTGCTCGAGACACGATAATATCGGCAGCCCCTGCAGTCATGCGTTGTTGTAGTAGGTCAAGATAGTCAAATGGTCTGTATCGATTTTTATGGACGTTATTATGCAATACAATTTCACTCGTTTCTTTCATCACTCCTATGTTTGCTTTACCTGTCTGGTGGATGACATTATAGGACTCAACGAGTTTTGGTAATGCGTCCATAATAACGTCATTTATCATTTGGGCACCTTGGGAACCGCCCCGCACAAGAACCGTCTTAACACCTTCTTCAAGTCCTAGGTATTCATAGGCACCATTAGATAATGGATCCATAACTTCTTTGCGTACGGGGTTACCAGTAAAGGCAACCTTGCCTGCAGGAAAATGTTGTGCGGCTTCTGGATATGACACAGCGATTCGCACTGCAAATTTTCCAGCCCATTTATTGACCATCCCTGGTACAGAATCTGATTCATGAATGACAACAGGGATGCGCAATATGCGTGCCGCAAATAATGCAGGAAAACTTGCAAATCCTCCTTTGCCAAACACAACATCAGGATAAATACGAAAAACTGTGATGACCGCATGTAGTGATCCCCATATAATTTTGAATAGATCAACAACATTCATGAGTGAAAAATATCGTCTGATTTTTCCTGCTGTTACTTTGCGGAACTCCACTCCTAGGTCAAAAAGAAGACCTTCATTGTATGGATCAGTAGACAAATAATACATCTGCGGTTTGATGAGATGGTTTTCTTTAACAACTGTATTTATTTCTTCTGCGATTGCGATAATGGGATAAAAATGTCCTCCAGATCCCCCACCGGTAAGAATGATTTTCATAATTATGCTTTTATTTTTGCTGTCTTTGAAATGTTAAGAATGATACCTACCTCAGCAAGGGTCATAAATAAAGCGGTACCTCCGTGGCTAACAAAAGGCAACGGAATCCCTGACAATGGCAAAATTCCCACCATTGCCCCGATATTTACAAACGCTTGAGATACAATCATTATAACAATTCCAACAACCATAAGTCTACCGAAGGTATCCGGTACATGTGTTGCTATTTTGAGCCCCCGAAAGCTGAAAAATATGAATAATAATATGATTGTAACTGCACCGACAAAGCCGAATTCCTCGCTCGCAACAGCAAAAATGGAGTCCCCAATCGGTTCTGGTAGATAATTGAATTTTTGGATACTTTGCCCAAATCCCCTTCCCGTGACCCCTCCTGAACCAATAGCAATCAAAGATTGTTGGATTTGATAGCCACTTCCTAAAGCATTTGCAGATGGGTTAAGAAAAGTGGTGATACGACTCATAACATAGGGACGAGTGTAGGCAATCAAAGCAAGCCCTGCAACGGCACCAACAAGGAGTAACAACACATGTCTCCAACGTCCACCGCTCGCAATGAAAATAGCCACACCTGCAAAAAATGTGACAGCAAATGTGTCGGTATCGGGTTGTTTTAATAAAATAGCACCGACAATGGCGGTCAGTACAATAAATGGCACAAAACCATATCGGAATGTTTGAGCTTTGTCTTTGACACTTGCCATCCATGCGGATAAATACATAATAAAAGCAATTTTCAAAAACTCTGATGGTTGAATAGATATAGGACCGAGATAAAACCATCGATGCGCACCACCATGTTCAATACCGATTTTCGGTACAAAAACCAACAGTGTTGCGCATACCGCGCCAATAAATAAATAAAATGCATACTGTCTGTATTTTTTGTAGTCAATATGAGACGTAATGATGCATGCTAATGTGCCGAGAAAAAGACCAAAAAAAGTTTGATTGAAAGATACGTTTGCGTATTTAACACCTTGGTTGGACAGGAGCCCTAGAGAAGCGGATGAAAAAATAAGAAAACCACCAATAACAAGAATGGCGATTGATATAAAAAAAGGTATGTCAATTTTTATTTTCTTCATTATATTTAACCAACAAGAACAATAATCGCGCCAACAATTGCGAACACAACACCAAAAATCCAGTATCGCATGACCACTTTTTCTTTTGACCAACCGATTGCTTCAAAATGATGATGGAGTGGGGCAACTTTGAACACTCTCCGTTTGTTAAAATATTTGTACGAAGTTGTTTGGATAATCACCGAAAGTGATGTCAGCACAAGTGGCAAAGCGATAATTGGTAGTATGAGAACAGTATTCGTTAAAAAGGCAATAACTGACAGCGTTACGGTGAGAGCAAGCATACCTGTCTCGCCAATATAAAACCGCGCAGGAGGGATATTAAACCAGAGAAATGCCAATGTACCCCCCGCAATAACCGCACACAATGCTGAAATATCAATCTGATTATTAACAAATGCAATCACAGCGTACGAGGTAAATATCGTGGTCATAACCCCACCAGAAAGACCATCGATACCGTCAATGACACTAGTTGAAAATGTAGCAAGCATGACAATGATGAAAAGCGGTATAAACCACAGACCGATAACAAAATCTCCGACAAATGGAATATGGACCGAATTCATTTCTAGTTTGTAATAAAACCACAATGAGATTGCGAGCCCGATTAAAATCAATAAACCGATTTTTATTTTCCTATTAGAAATGCTGTCTCGTGAATATGAACCAATACTAAAAATCTGCAACAAATCATCGGCAAGTCCAATAAGGGCTGCGAAAATAAATGTTGCCAACGGAATAAGCGTTTGACTACGAGAAAAGAAGTTTAATTTGAGAGTTAAATCTGTTGGGAAAAATACAGACAAAAGATAGATACATAACACCGTGAGTAATACCGAAACCCAAATAATAACTCCCCCAATACGTGGCGTTGACAACTCCCCTTTTGTATTATGTACCCGAGTAAAATCACTATTAGTAATATCCCCCGACTCTGTCCGTGCCGACTTTTTCCACATTTTGTGTTTGTAGAAAAAATTGGTAAAAAAAGGAGTAATTAAAATACCCAAAAAAAAGGTAAGCACGCTCGGTACAACGACTTTAATAACATCAATCATATTGGTTTTGATTATACTACAAAAAAGTACCAATACAAAACGAGGGTAAATAAGGAGAAAAACCGATTATTTTTTTAGAAAAGATTTTAAATCTGACAAAACTTCGTCGGCATGATCTACAGGGTTTACTTTTTCGTAAATCTTTACAATCTTGCCTTTTGGATCTACGAGGTATGAGTCTCTCAAAGTACCCATGTATTTTCTGCCATACATACTTTTTTCTTGCCAAACACCATATCTTTCTACAACTTTTTTCTTTTCATCTGAAAGCAAAGTAAAAGGCAAATCATATTTTTTAGCAAAATTTTTGTGACTTTCTACTGAGTCAACACTGATACCAAAAACCTTACATTTTAGTTTTTTAAAATCTGGAAAACCATCACGAATAGCACAAGCTTCTTTTGTACAGCCCGTTGTATCGTCTTTTGGATAAAAATACAAAAGAACGTACTGACCTAAATAATCTGATAATTTATGCACTTTACCTTTTTGATCTGGTAAAGAAAAAACCGGAGCTTTTGAATTTAGTTTCAACATCATATTTTCCGTGTTTATTTTTTATACATAATAAAATAAGGTAATTTATCTATACCTATATAATTAAACATTTTATAGTTAGCCCTTCTTGCAAGAGGAGAAAGTTGGTGCATTTTCAAATTATTTTTTGGAATAAAAGGATAAAATCTTATTTCTTGGTGCTCCTCTTCTTTTTCTTTCCACTTAAAATTTGCCATCAATGGCGGAACAATAAAACCAGATTTCAAAACTTTCTCCATAATATCCCATCCTGCTCCAAAGATGGTAGATTTTGGTTTTGATTGATTTGTTTTTACCTGAGCTCTAAAATTACATCCTGTACATTGAATATCATACAAAGGATAATTCTTAGGTAGAAGCATTAAAGATTTACCACAATTAGGACAAGGTATTTTTTGCACAATTTCTAATTCACCATTATCCCCATTCAATTTATTTTGAGACATATTTATGTAAATTAAATCATTTTATTTCACAAATCTCTCATACCATAGACTGAACATTAGGAGGAGGTAGATTTTACGGGAATTGTCACGAGTTTTGCTTGTATGATCTGTAATCAGTTTTTGAATATATTCGGTGTTCATGTTTTCCATAATGAACTTGTTTTGGAGAATTTTCTCGTACACATCCACTCTATTAGCAGTAAACCAATCCCGGACAGGGGTTGGAAAACCAAGTTTTTTTCTATTACGTGTCGTTTCTGGGATAACACTTTTGAATGCCTCCCGAAGAAGGTATTTTGTAGCACCTTTGTTCCACTTAAATCTGTCAGGTAATGTATTTGCAAGTTTCGCTACTTCAATATCCAAAAAAGGTACACGAAGTTCAAGTGAATTCGCCATGGTCATTTTGTCTGCTTTTGCCAAAATATCTCCGATAAGCCATGTGTGAATATCTATGTACTGCATTTTGGAAGAATCAGACACTTTTTCTACTTGTTTATACAACGGTTTGAGCGAATACAATGTAATATCTTTATTTTTATACAAATCTTTTAATTCGTTTTTTTTGAAAATGGAAGCGTTGCCGATGTACCAATCTGAAATATCATAGTATGCTCGGCTAATATAATTTTTGCCCCAGAAACCAAAAGGAATTTTCAAAAAGAGTCCTAAAATAACCTTTGGTATCCATGCAACTTTCCTATACGCAAAAGGGGCTAAATAGATGTTATACCCTCCAAACAGTTCATCTGCCCCCTCACCAGAAAGAACCACAGTAACGTGCTTTCTTGCCTCTCTGGCAACGAAATAGAGCCCAATAGCCGATGGATCCCCCACCGGTTCGTCAAAATACCAAACGGCTTTGGGTAAGGTATCAAAATACTCCTGTGGACCTATTTTGATTTCCGTATGATCGGTACCAAGAAAATCTGAAGTTTCTTTTGACTCATTGCCTTCGGTCAACGTATCAAAACCTACGGTAAAAGTTTTTATTTTACTTTCTCCTCTAACCGACTGCATGGTAGTGGCAATAATACTACTGTCCACTCCGCCCGACAGAAATGCCCCGACGGGAACATCGGCAATCATGTGGTGTTCTACAGAATCAAAAATAGTTTGTTTAATTTTTTCGGCAGTTTCTTTTTCTCCCAAGTTTTCGTTTTGGTTTATTTCATAGTGCCAATATTTTTGAATTGTTTCTTTACCTGAAATAGTATCAATTATCATGTAATGACCTGGTTGTAACTTCCAAACTCCTTTGAAAAAAGTTTCGTCGAGTGGATTGTACTGAAACGAAAAATAATTCAAAACAGCATCTTCATTTACTACTGTTGTAAATCCGGGGATACCAAGAAAACTTTTTATTTCAGATGAAAACGCAACTGTTTTTCCGTCTTTGTTCCAATAGTATAGGGGTTTGATACCAAAAAAGTCTCGTGCAATAAAAATAGTTTTTTGTTCTACGTTATAAATACAAAAAGCGAACATACCACGCAATCGCGGTAACATTTTTTCTCCGTATGTTTCGTACATCTGTAGGATAACTTCTGTATCAGAATGAGTATCAAATACCTTGCCTTGAGAAACTAATTCTTCACGTAACTCAAGGTAATTGTATATTTCGCCGTTAAAAAAAATGAGAGATTTTTTATCTTGAGAATAAATTGGTTGTTTACCGGAAGAAAGATCAATAATAGACAGCCGTCGCATGCCAAGCCCAACCGTATCATCAACGAAAAAACCGTCTTGATCCGGCCCTCGATGAATAATAGCAGATACCATATCCCCTATTACCCCCTCTTTATTTTCTATATTTGTGCCAATAACACCAGAAATACCACACATAATTTCAGTATACCTTATTGTTCCAACGATTCCAAACTTGCTTGCACCAAGGTGTTTATATCAGTAAACCTACCATTTTGTGTTGACCCAAGTGCGACAATTATAATCGGATGGTTCAAGCCAGCGTCAAAAACAATAGCAAGGTTCCCACCTGCAAGGTCCGTATAGCCCGTTTTTGAGGCGAGTAATCCAGGGATATTTCCGATATCAGAATTTGTATTTTTAACAGTATGATTTTTTGACAATGATGCAATTGTTGTGTTTTTATATTTTGTTGCCTCTAATATATCAGGATGAGTACGAAGCATGTGTTCAAGTAATTGTGCAACATTTTGTGCTGTTCCATATCCTCCACTTTGGTTTGTACTTTCATCAAGTCCACTTTCATTTACAAAATACATTTCGGACATACCAAGAATTTTTGCCTCCTCATTCATTTTTTGTATGAAATCTTTCCTTCCAATAGAATAGTCATCCGTATCGAATGCTGTCGCACCGATAACAGAAGCAACGGATCTAACACCATCATTGGATGAAACGATAAGTGAAAAATCTAATAAGTCTTTCAGTTTCCATGTCTCGTTCGCTAACAGTCCACTATCTCCCTCGGTTGCGAGAAAATCTTTTTTGATAGAAACGTGAGTGTTTTGTGGTGCCAACTCAACAGCAACCAGTGCGGTCATTAGTTTGGTAAGGGATGCTAGTGGTAACTGGATTGTTTCATTTTTTTTGTACAATACTGTTTTGGTTGAAATATCGTACACGTATGCTGCCTTGGCATCGAGTTTTAATTCTCGGGAAATAACATGACCTGATCGTATAGTCATTTTTCCTTCAC
>JAUPVF010000030.1 GCA_030917185.1 Patescibacteria group bacterium | reverse complement strand
GCCAGCCTGAAGCATTGTCTGACGAAGTGGTACTCCACGAGGAGTTTGCGAGAAGGCAAGCATTGAGGAGATTGTTTTCTTAGAGCGCCGAGGTAAGGAAAATCGCACCAGCGATTTATCCGGTCTCTAAAAAAGTTGTAATGGAGAAGATTTTTACAACCCTTCTTTTTTCAATCCTTCAACAATTTTCTTGGCGTCTTTGGATAGTTTTTTAGGAAGTACAATCTGTACTTTGATCATAATATCTCCTCGTCTATTTTTGTCGTATGGTACCCCCTTGTCTTTGATTCGGAGTATTTCTCCAAAACCAACACCCTCAGGTATTTTCACCATGATATCCCCGTCCAAAGTTTTGATTCCGTATGACGCACCGAGCAAAGCGTCTGATAGTTTTACGGGCAGATCCATAACCAAATTCACTCCATCTTTACGGAACACGGGATGTTTTTTGACATGAATTTTTATGTACAAATCACCTGCTTGACCATCGGCAACCATTTCACCTGCACCAGTCAATCTGATCATTTCGCCACTTTCAATACCTGCAGGAATTTTGACCTTAATTTCTGATTCTTTTTTGTATATCCCCTGCCCATGGCATACATGACATTTTGTTTTCGGAATTTTGCCTGTTCCGTGACATGCACTACATGTTGAGGTTGATTCAAACTGACCAAAGAAAGACTGTTTGACCTCCCGAATCGTTCCTTTACCATTACAGGTGGTACATGTGTCCATAGCACTTCCCTTCTCTGCACCAGAACCATCGCAATTGTCGCATTTTGACACCTTGTTCAGCAAAACGGTTCGTTCAACACCAAAGACCGCATCTTCAAAAGATAACTCCGTATCGATGGATATATCGCGTCCACGCTTTGTTTTGGCACGTCTACCGCCAAACACATCACCGAATATATCGCCGAGGTCAAATTCAAACCCTCCTGCTCCACCCTGGGTAAACTGAGAAAAATCAAAATCACCAAAGCCACCGAAACCGCCTTGTCCAGGGTTGAACCCGCCCTGTGATCCAGCAGAGCCAAACGTATCGTATTGTTTACGTTTTGTGTCATCGGATAAGATTGAATATGCCTCATTTATTTCCTTGAACTTAGCATCATCCCCACCCTTTTTATCGGGGTGGTATTTATGTGCAAGTGTGCGAAAGGCCTTTTTGATCTCATCCTTTGAGGCATTTTGTTCTACCCCAAGAGTTTTGTAATAATCTTTCATGTGACTTTTATTATATGGTTTTTAAGAGAAAATTAAACTTGACTAAAGTTGATTTAAGAGGTAATCTTTTTTTGGAGAAAGCCATGAAACTATCGGAAATTCCTGAAGTAATCCTTGACCAGGAGGATTACAAATACCTTCTTCTCGAAATTTTTTCTTTTGAGGAGAACAGAAGCGTGTTGATTATTAGAGGATGCGAAAAACCTGGGTATCACTACAATATCCTTTGGGAACAGAAAAAAACTTACACGGAAGATGAATTTCGTATTTCTGTCATCGGGGGAGGTTCTGTGTCCATTGTGTTCATTAATGAAAACAGAGGAGTCATCCTTGCAGGGAAGAGTTGGGATTATGGTAGAGAACCCGACCGCGGCGTGACTGCAGAAATTCTCCGCAGACACTTCCCAGTTGTATCCTTTTCGTAAACCAAACCGGCCTCATATGGGGCCGGTTGATTTTTAATGACACCCTTACTCTTCGCTTTTCTTTTCCTCAAAATCAGCATCTCTGACATTTTCGTCTTTCTTTTCTGTACCGGTTGGATTTGATTGAGGTTGCTCTTGGTTTGCTTTATTTATTGCCTCGCCGATTTTTGACAGTTCAGTTGAAAGTTCCTCTGTGGCTTTTTTAATTGTATCCATTGCATCACCATCTTTAACTTTTTTCAACTCAGCGATTTTTGACTCAACAGATGTTTTCAACTCAGCAGAAACTTTATCCCCTGCATCTTTCAGTGATTTTTCTGATGTGTAAATTAATTGTTCTGCGATGTTACGAACTTCAGCCAAATCTTTTTTCTTCTGATCCTCTGCACTATGTGCCTCGGCATCTTTCTGCATTTTTTCAATATCTTCTTTAGACAGACCAGAACGTGCTTCAATGCGAATTGATTGCTCTTTGTTTGTTGCCTTGTCTTTTGCTTTAACGGACAAAATTCCGTTAGCATCCAAGTCAAATGTTACTTCAACTTGTGGCATACCACGTGGTGCAGGAGGAATTCCATCAAGAATAAATCGGCCAAGAGATTTGTTATCGTTCGCCATTGCCCGTTCACCCTGAACGATATGAATTTCTACGGATGTTTGGTTATCAGCGGCAGTTGAGAAAACTTGTGACCGTGATGCAGGGATGGTTGTGTTTCGCTCTATCAGTTTAGTTGCGACACCTCCCATGGTTTCAATACCGAGTGACAAAGGAGTAACGTCCAGCAAAAGCACATCTTTAACATCACCAGACATAATACCTCCTTGAATTGCAGCACCTAATGCCACAACCTCATCTGGGTTAATTGATTTGTTTGGCTCTTTACCAAAGTATTCCCGTACTCGTTCTACCATTTTTGGCATACGAGTTTGTCCTCCAACCAATATAACCTCATTGATTTCTGAAATGCTAAACCCTGACGCTTCCATGGCTCGTTTAGTAATAGCCATTGCTCGATCCAGAAATTCACTTGTCAGTTCTTCTAGTTTTGCTCGACTGAGTTTAATCAGCAAGTGTCGTGGACCTGATGCATCTGATGTAATGAACGGAATGTTGATTTCTGATTCCATTGCACTTGATAGTTCAATTTTTGCCTTTTCTGCTGCCTCATCAAGTCGTTGCAAAGCAAGGGTGTCTCCACGCAAATCAATACCAGATTCTTTTTTGAATTCATCAGCAAGATAATTGATAATTTTTTGGTCAATATCTTTACCTCCCAAATGTGAGTCACCGTCTGTTGATTTCACTTTGATATCACCACCGACTTCATCAACATCAACTTCCAATACAGACACATCAAATGTCCCTCCACCAAAGTCAAACACAACAATTTTTTCATCCTTTCTGTTCTTGTCAAACCCGTAGGCAAGAGCAGCTGCAGTTGGTTCGTTGATGATACGCAATACCTCAAGTCCTGCAATCTGACCAGCATCTTTAGTTGCTTGTCGTTGTGAATCGTTAAAATATGCAGGTACCGTGATAATTGCTTGAGTGACTTTCTCACCAATTTTTGCCTCAGCATCTGCTTTTAATTTGCCGATAACCATGGCAGAAATTTCTTCCGGAGTGTATTCCTTATCATTCATTTTAACTTTCACTCCACCGTTATCTGATTTCAAAACCTCAAACGGCACAATCGCTTTGTCTTTCTGGACTGCATTATCTTCAAATGTGTGCCCAATAAATCGCTTGATACCAAAAATTGTGTTCTTTGGATTTGTCACCGCCTGTCGTTTTGCCAAAAGACCAACAAGTCGTTCACCTGTTTTTGATACTGCAATAATAGACGGAGTAGTTCGTGCACCCTCCGCATTTTCCAATATCTTTGGCTGACCAACCTCCATCACTGCAACAGCAGAGTTAGTTGTACCGAGATCAATACCTATAATTTTAGACATAATGTTAGTTTGTTTTAATGTTTATTTTTAATAAAGTGAATACAGAATCTAGAAACTCGTTTCGGTAATATTTTTATGGAACACCCGCCCGACTGGAATGCTTTCAATCATCCGGGCAGGTTGCACAGGCCGACGGGCCGAGCATGAAGAAAATTTTCAGCAGAAAATTATTCTGGTTCCAGAAAAGTGTTACCGAAAAAGAGTTTCGGTAATCAAATTAAAAAGTAGGAGCGCGAGGTTTAGATCCTGAGGAATATAATATATTTTTATTGAAATATGGAGAGACAACGGGTCGCTCAAAACTGATGGCGGTATTGAAAGTGTTTTCTACACATAAACCACACAAAACGAGGTGGTTTTGTGCAATCTCTACTTTTTCCTCCAAATAAACAAAACTAACGACTCGTGCCTTGAGACGTCCATTATGTTCATACAGACAAAATGTAGCACGAACAAGTCGCCCATCCTGATTCCGGACGATTTTCTCTATGAAATTACCTTTTGTAAGGGCATTCTGCTTCATGCTTGTGCTATAGATTATACAATCTGTGTGGCTTTAAGTGTACTTGACTGTTTATATAGAAAGTGATATAATTTACTTGGGAGATTATCTATGCAAACACTATATGGATCAATGATTGGTTTTTGGATAATTTGCGTTATCCTCAGCATCACCTTTACACTTCGAACCATCCAGGGAATTACCCAATCACAAAATCGGAGTGAAGAAATGTTTCGAAGCATAACACTGCTTCTCGGATGTCTCGCTGTTGGAAAATATCTCTTAAATTGACGGTGAGACAACCACTGCCGCCAGGGGGGCCGCCAGCTCCTTTTGGCGGTTTTCCTTGCCTGATTTATTTTTTATATTCGCCTACTTTAACCTTTGGAGCACGGATTTGTTTATCGTGCAGGTTATACCCCACCTGCACCACCTCAACAATTTTCCCATCTTTTGATTCATCCTCTACGACCACATTTTCAATCGCCTCATCCCTGTTGTGGTCAAACTGCTCGCCTAATGGATTTATAATAGTCAAACCATTCTGGTTAAGCACAGACAACAGTTGTGAGTGAATATACTCAATCCCCATACGCCAGTTTTTATCTGCCTTTTCCCATGCCTCTTTATTTTTGAAAGCAGATTCAAACGAATCAAGGACGGTGAGAAGTTCGCCAATAATATCCTCCTTGGCAAATTTCATAAATTCCTTTTTGCCTTCTTCATCCCGTTTTTTCAGATTTATGATTTCTGCTCGTTCTCTCTGCCACCCATCCAAAAGTTCGGTATTCTTTTTCTCAAGTTCTTTTATGCGTTCTTTTAGTTGTTTTACTTTGTGAGCATAATCAGCCCCAGTCACCTCAGTATTATCCTCAAATACAACATCATCTCCGGGATCAGTATCAATTTCCGGCTCCTTTTCGTCATGTATATTATTTTTTATTTCGTCATCTTTCATGGTGTACATACTATCACAAAATTAGATTTTGCAAATCTCTATTCCCTTAAGATATCTACTGGACATAGAAGTTTTTAATTAATTTTTTAGAGACCCCGGAAACAATTAGAAAACAACGACGAAATGCGCCAGCCTGAAGCATTGTCTGACGAAGTGGTACTCCACGAGGAGTTTGCGAGAAGGCAAGCATTGAGGAGATTGTTTTCTTGATTGTTGAGGAAGAGCAAAATCGTACCAACGATTTATGCGTGCTCTAAAAAATTAATTAAAAACTTCTGTTTCCTGCACCATACACTATAATTGGTCACGCTAAATAAAATACCTCCGAAGAGGTATTTTATTTTTAACGCTTAGACCACTGTGGTGATTTTCGGGCTTTCTTGAGACCGAATTTTCGTCGTTCTTTACTACGTGGATCACGTTTCAAATATCCTTCTTTTTTCAAAGGTCGTCGAAGATCAATATTGAAGGCAACAAGTGCTCGGGCAATTCCGTGTCGCATCGCTTCTGCCTGTGAATGAATACCTCCTCCAACAATGTGTGCAGTGATTTTGAATTTTTCAGAAATATCTGACAATGGTTGTTTAACCAACATTTGCATTTCTTCTGTTGGAAAATACGCATGGAGTTCTTTTTCATTTACAACAAATGTTGATTTTGATGCAGGAACAATACGAACACGAGCAACTGATGTCTTTCGTCGTCCAACCGCCTGAATATATTTTGAGGATGTGTCTTCCATAATGTTGTATTACTCGGTAATAATTAAATTGAGGATCATTTTACTTCGCAATTTATTTTTTGGAAGCATTCCCCAGACGGCCTCTTTGAATAATTCGCCATGACCTTTTTTCTCAATAACCTGCGACATGGTTGGCTGTTTCAAACCTCCTGGGTAACCAGAATATCGGCTATATGTTTTCTGAGACATTTTACTATCATCAATTAATGCTTTTGATGCATTTTTGATTTCTACGGTAACCGCAGGAACGATGTTTCGAGCAAATTTAGGATCGTTTTTACCCATAAGAAATACTGCCGCTTCTGTGGCAATTCTTCCAATTCTTTTGTTTTCTGCATCAAGTACGTATTTCATAGTGGTTATATTATACAAATTCAATGACAGCCATTAGACTACCATCTGAGAGACGTCTTGGCAACTTGGTAATGCGAGTGTATCCCCCAACCCGTGTCATGTATTTTGGAGAAATATCATTTACCATTTTCTCGGCACCAGAGACACCGATTTTTGCAGACAAGAGTCGTCGAGCAGTAACTGTCTTAGAACGACCCTGAGTCACCATTTTTTCTACGTACGGACGAAGTTCTCGCGCCTTTGCATCTGTTGTCTGGATTCTGCCATGCAAAACAAGTGACAAGGCAAGAGATTTAAGCAGTGCATTTCGCACTTTCCGTACTCGTCCAAATTTTCGTTTTGTTTTATGATGATTCATAATCGTTCTGTAACTAACTTATTTTAATGTAATACCGAAAGTTTCTAATACTTCCTTGATTTCTCCTAAACCTTTTGATCCCAAACCTTCAATATCAAGGATGTCTTTTTCTTTCTTTCGTGCCAAACCTCCGACTGTTCGGATATTTGCATTTGAAAGCGCGTTTAATGTTCGAGCAGACAAGGTCAATGTTTCAATGCGAGTTTTCAATACATCGTCGTCAACCTCATCACTTTTTTCATCTGACTCTTTGTGTCCGCTGGTAGATGGCATAATCACGTCTTCTTCTTTGAAACCAACAATTGCCTTTAACTGGCTAATCATGATTTCAATTGATTTTTCTAGAGCTTCTTTTGGTGCAATTGTCCCGTCTGTTTCAATAAACACTTTCAAACGGTTAAAATCTGTTCGATCACCGACACGCATATTTTCAACTTCGTAACTTACTCGTCTGATTGGTGTAAAAATAGCATCAAGTGTGATCTGACCAATATCAACTCTGTTTTTCTGGAGAATTTCTTTTGACACAAAACCGAGACCTTTTTCTGCTCGAATCTCAATATCAAGTTCAGCGTTTTTGTCTGTCATGGTTGCAATAACCAACTCTGGGTTAAGTATCTCTACTCCACCAGACACTTTAATGTCACCCGCAGTAACATCTTTGACGCCTTTTACCTTGAGTGTGAGGGTCTGAGGTTCATCTGAGACGATTCGGATGCGAACTTTTTTTAAGTTTAGCAAAATAGTGATAGCGTCTTCTTTGACCCCAGGAACAACAGAAAACTCGTGCTCTACACCAGCGATTTTAACTGCAGTTATAGCAGCACCTGGAAGTGATGACAGAATAATACGTCGCAATGAGTTGCCAAGTGTGTGGCCATAGCCAGGATACAAGCCATCAATTTCATATGAACCAGAAAAATCGGCTTCAGAGACGATTCTTGGTTTTGATGGTAATACGATTGTATAGTCAGACATGGTAATGTGTTAAAATTTAACTGTTAAATTATACATTAATTAATTAAACAAATCAATACCTATCGGCTATAGAATTCAATCACCGCATTCAAGTCAAACATATTTTCTGTAGGAACAAGAAGTGGTACGCCAATTATTTTTGCAACTTTTTTACCTTGATCAAATGAAATCCATCCTGGTGTTGTCACACTTTTCATCTTTTCTTCAATACCTGCGAACATGCCTTTATTTTGTGACTGTGGTCTCACCTCTACCGTATCACCTATTACCAAACGTCGTGATGGAGTTGTTGATCGTCTACCATTTACCAATACATGGCCATGGGAAACGATTTGTCGGCTACCAAGTCGTGTTGTTGAAAGACCGAGTCTGTACACAACATTATCCAAACGAGTTTCTAAAAATTGGAAAATTGTTTGAGAAGCATTTGTTGATTTTTTTGCCAATGCTTCTTTTACATAATTTGAAAACTGTTTTTCTGTCAAACCATAAATAAAACGAGCTTTTTGCTTTTCATTTAATTGAGTACCGAATTCTGACTTAGGTTTTGAAAAGCCACGCTTCTTGCCTTTACGTTCCATCCGTAATGCATATTTTTGAGTTTGAGTTTTCTCAAAAATTGGTGCTCCTACTCGTCGTGCTATTTTGTATTTTGGTCCGATAATCATAAATATATAAAATTATACTCGTCGTGGTTTTTTTGGTTTAGGTCCATTGTGTGGAACCGCAGTTACATCTTTGATAGATGTGATATTAATACCTTTTGAAATAAATCCTCGGATACCTGACTCTCGTCCTGATCCAACACCCTTTACAACAACGGCAACCTCTCGCATACCCATTGTACTTGCCTTGCCTCCAATAATCTCACCTACTTTTGCCGCTGCAAATGGTGTACCTTTCTTGGCACCCTTAAATCCAATTGAGCCACTCGATGATGTTGCAAGTACGTTACCTTTTTGGTCGGTTAAAACGATTTTGGTGTTGTTATATGTAGACTGAACAAACAACATACCGGTATCTGCCTTCTTTTTTGACACAGCAGACACCTGAGAAGCTTTCTTCTCTGTATCTGATGCACTATCTCCAGTTGTAACGATTCTTTTTTTACCCATAAATGTTATTTCTTATCTGCTATCTTTCGTCCGGTACCCATAGTCTTACGTACGTTACCTCGGCGAGTTCGAGAATTTGTTTTTGTTCTCTGTCCTCGTGATGGCAATCCTCGTTGATGTCGTGAACCACGGTATGCTTTGATGTCTTTCAGTCGTTTGATGTTTCCAGCAACCTCTCGTTTCAAGTCACCTTCAATTTTGTATGTTTCTATAATCTTTCGGATTGCGTTTTCTTCATCAACAGACAAATCTTTTGGTTTCTTGCCAATTTCCACTTTTGCTTGTTTCAAAATTGACTGTGCCAGTGGACGACCAATACCATACAGGACAGTGAGTCCAACTTCAAGACGTTTCTCTTCTGGTAATGTGATTCCAAGTATACGCATATATATTAAAATAATTAACCCTGACGCTGTTTATGTCGGGCGTTTGCTTTGCACACAACATACACATGACCCTTTCGACGGACCACCTGACATTGTGCACAAATTTTTTTGACTGATGATTTAACTTTCATAATATCTTATCCTCGTTTTATGATTCGCCCTTTTCCGCCATACGGGTCTATTTCAACAAGTACCCTATCGCCAACAAGCACACGTATTCTATGCAACCTCATTTTGCCAGAAAGAAATGTTAACATCTCCTCGCCGTTATCATCGCGCCGTACCTTAAAAAAGGTATTGGGCAATGCTTCAGTAACGATACCAGATATGGCATTATCTTTTTTGTGCTGATCTTGCATTACGTTTTAATCAATGGGTTATATACTAGCAGAACAAGGGGTATTTCGTCAACCCCCACAACAATAAAAACCAGGACTACTTAAGAGTGTTCACTAAATCGACCTTTACTGGGTCGGTAGGAATCGTTTTATTCCAAAATGGTTTGGTCTCAATCCATGCTTCCTGAATAGACGGATAGGTAGAAATCACGGTCGTACCTTGCTGTTTTGACAGGCCAAGAATGTCTGATTTTAACTTGTTTTCATCAAAAACCCATATAAAATCAGCGTTCCCTGTTAGGGTAAATGTTATGGTATCTAGTGTATCTGGATCAACCTTTGTCCCATCTGTATATGAAAAACCAAGTGCTGACAAATTGGAAACTTTAACTTGAGTGCTTGTTGCTTCGGACAAAGCCACACTGATGACCGCTCGGGATAATGATCCTCTATCAAAAATAACTGCAGACGCTGTACCTTTCTTTTTTAATACAGCAGAACCGTTTTGTCCCGAAACCTGTACGACAGGTGACAGTGAATATGTTACTGCCGATTCGTAGAGTATAAAGTTTTCTGGAATCTGAGTTTGAATTTCCCGTACGAGAACACTCTTGAGTTCCGTCTCCATATCTGTTTCAGCAGTTTTCAAAACCTCAGGATCAACGGTTTTTTGCATACCAGAAAACCCTCCCGTCATAGCAGTTTTAGAACGAGCAAATATCTGAGTGTATTTTGAACTACCTTTGAACCCAGGTATGGTAAAGTCTTTCAAACCGACATTATATTTGTCACCTGTGGATTCCGCTTGGACAAGCACCTCCATACTACCAGGAACAGTTTTACCGTTTTTGACCTGTCTTGCCGGCACCGTAATACCATCTACAAGTTTATAGATAAGTCCTTCTGGTGTTTGGAATCGAGTTGTAGCAATAAGTGGCTGTGATGCCGTTGTGTTATTGAAAATAATGATCGTACCCGACGCTTTCACATCAACCTGTTGCTCACCTGTTGCCGGTACTGTTTTCTCAATATCTTTATTGGTTGTTACCGTCTGAAAACCCAATCCGCTTCCAGTATCATCTTTTTTAGCAGTAAAAGTTTGTTTGAGTTCACGAGTCTCATGTCGAGGAGTCACCGTAACTGTTGCACCCCGAAATAAAGCCGAGATACCAAATGCCGCAGCAACTACAAAAATGAAAATGGCTGTGTATAAAACAGTACGAGAAGATTTGCGTGGCTCATCGTATTCATACCGATATGATGGTGGTGTACTTGGTGTCCGTGGTACAGATGACGAAAGCGGTTTATCGGGAATCACTCGTTCTGGAACGATACGATTTGGCTGAACAGGAGGTTGCGTTGATACAACGATTGGATCATTCACTTCTTTATGAACTGATATTGGAGTAGTATATTCATCAATTTTCCGAGAAGGCATGGTGCGAGCAATATCTCGAGAACCCGAACGTGAAGGCAACTCAACATCACGAATAGATCGCTTATTGGAAACGAGAATATCTTGCACTTTATTTTTTTTATTTATATCGCGTGGCATATTCCTGTCATCATTGTAACTCATAGTGATATGGCAATGCAAAAAAATCTGTTGATTACTTACTTGTGAGCGTATTGTTTATTATGAAATATCGCAAGCAATGCCAAAAATTCATTTGCTGGTAGATGAGGGTTGTAGGTAAAATGGCGAGAAAATAATTTGTCATCTACATACACAGGGTCAATATGTTTTTTGAACGATTGAGTTGTATCCTGTTGTAACGTTTTGAGAAAATCAACACACAACTGTGAAATATCATGATCGGCTGTTACAAACACTTTTGATGGCAAAGACATTGTTGAGGATAAGCCAGTCAATGCATCATCAATATACACTGACCATTCTCTATGTATTTCAGTAAAAACTGTTTTCATGGACTCATTAACTGAATCGTCGCTCATACCACCTATATACATATGCAAGAGAGATTCGGCTATTTCAGGTGAGACAGAAAATGTTTGTGCAATATGACGCAATACAAACCCTCTACCCGATGGGAACGATGATGTTTTAGTGATTGAACCATTGGAAACCCATGTGATGTCTGTCACCTCCCCTGTCACATCCATAATCAAATAATCAGCCATAAACGGCATGACAACCTGAAGAGCCGAGTAACACACAAAAGGAAACGAATGGGTGTAAATAACATCATGAGCAATATGTGTATGAGCAAATATGGTTTTATAAATATCTTGTAGTAATGTTGTGGGTGTTTCGGATATGTAAACCAACATATCAAACTGGCTTGTTTTCTTGCCGATGCTGTCATCTAATACATAACCATTGATACGTGTATGTGTGATTGCGTGTTCTAATGGAGATAAGTGATTATCCGAATGATCATCTGCAATACCGAGTTCTTGTTCAAAACTTTTCTGCTCTGCATCCACAACATCAGATATAAAACGTTCGGTCACAAAAAATGGTTTTGGCTGAGTAATATGAATATGTTTAGATGTGGAAACAAACCATGGTGTTGAAACAGATACTGTGACAGCGTCAATTTTTTTATCCTTACCTTTCCAATAATCAAACATAAAGCCCATTTTCATAATATCAGTAAGCGTATTGTTGAGTTGACTGATCATTGCTGTTGACAAAAGATCAGCATCACGGTCTTTACCAACCAAAATTGGACTGGTTGTTGAATATATGAGTCGTGGCAAAGCATCTGGTGTGCAAACCACCAATCCGGCAGAAACATTTCCATTACCTATATCGAGAAGTAAAGAAACAGATTCTTTTTTATGCGCAAGAGAAAACATTGTGAACGTATTATATCACAAGATATCACGAGTATTAAAATGGTGTGTTACTACACACAATACATACACTATTCGAGTATTGCTTTAATTCGACGAACACCGGCAGATACTGCTTCCTCTTTTGTGATTTTGAAATGACCCAACACTCCGGTACGTTCAACATGTGGTCCCCCACAAAACTCTTTTGAATATGCCGTTTCTAGTGAATCTCCAATATAGTACACAGACACTTCATCGCCGTATTTATCACCAAACGCATGAGATGCCCCAGTTTTTTCTGCATCTTCTTTTTTCATCAGGACTCTGTTCATTGGTAAATCCGCTTTTATTTTCTCATTTACAATATCCTCAACCTGTTTTTTCTCTTCATCTGTCAATTTAGTACCATGATTAAAATCAAACCGTAGTCTCTCGGAAGTGATATTACTACCTTTTTGCATGATGTTTTCCTGTAATACATCTTTCAGTGCCTGAAGAAGTAAATGTGTAGCAGTATGGAGTTTTTTGGTCTCATCCCCTGCATCTGCAAGTCCACCTTTGAACATTCCGGCTGAGGCAGTACGAGACAAATCCTGATGATGTTTTAATTCTTCATAAAATGCATCCTCATCAATTGAAATCCCTTTTTCTTGTGCCAATTCTTTTGTCATTTCCAATGGAAACCCGTACGTTGTGAACAAAACAAACGGACTAACTCCTTTATCAAATTCTTTCAAACCATGCTCCAATGTTTTTTCAAACTTTTCTTCTTCCTGAGATAAATTGCTCAGGACAAAATCTTTATTTTTTGAAAGTTCAGGATACACATCTTTATATATCTGAATCACAACCTCCCCAACATCCGATGTGAATGCTTTTATTCCCAACTGTTTACCATACCGTACTGCACGACGAATCAGACGACGCAACACATATCCTTGTCCGGTATTAGACGGCACAATCCCCTTTTCGTCTCCTAAAATGAAAACGGATGCTTTGAGATGATCGGCGATAATACGCATTTCTTTTACATAATCGTCGTATTTTTTGAAAGATAGCATTTCAATCCGCTCTATAATCGGCACGAACAACTCTGTCTTGTAGTTGTCATTGAAACCATTTACAACTGCAGTTGTTCTTTCCAGCCCCATACCGGTGTCAACATTTTTTTGAGACAATGGTTCAAACTCTCCACTTTTTGTTTTGTTGTACTGCATGAACACGTCATTCCAGACTTCAAGCCAGAGTGGACTGTCATCATTAAAACTTTCTGGGACTTGTGCAGGATCTCCAACCCAATAAAACATTTCTGTATCTGGTCCACATGGTCCAGTTTCCCCTGCAGGCCCCCACCAGTTGTTTTTCTTTGGAAGTTTGGCAATTCTTTCCTCTGGTATGCCAAGTTTTTTCCAAATAGCAAATGCCTCATCATCAAACGGAGCGTCAGAATCCCCCTGGAATACAGACACAGCAATTCTGTTTTTATCTAGTCCAAGCCATTCTGGAGATGTTAGGAATTCATAACTCCATTCAATTGCCTCATGCTTAAAATAACCTGCCTGGCCGATGCCGTTTGGGTCGGACGAGTCACCAAGCGACCAGTTTCCAAGCATTTCAAAAAAAGTATGATGTGAATAATCACCAACTTCATCAATATCTCCTGTTCGTACACATTTCTGAACATCAGTCAGACGATTGCCAAGGGGGTGTTTCTGACCTAATAGATATGGAACCAATGGATGCATCCCGGCAGTGGTAAACAAAACAGAGGGATCGTTTTCTGGTATGAGGGATGCAGATGGAATAACTGCATGTCCTTTGCTTTTGAAAAACTCAAGGTATTTTTTCCTTATTTCGTGTGCGGTTATCATACCTCTATAATTACATAATATAGACAAAAAAACCAATAATCCTAAAACGGAGTTAGATATTTTTACACATTCATTTTGACAAGTTTCTCCAGCATTTTAATATCATCTTCTATTGTTGAGATGCCGTCTTTGAAAAAATTAGGATGGGTCAAATCAACGCCAATTGACTTAAATATGTCTTCTGGACTCATTGATCCACCGAGTGATAAAAATTTTTTAATTTTTTCAATATATGTTTTATCTTGAATATATTTTTTATGTAAAACCTTACTTGTTAATTGCCCGAATGCATATGAATACACATAGAAAAAATTACGGATATGTGGCCAACCAATGAAAAAGTACCCATCAATCTCTCTCATTTTCATGATAGGCCCGAGATAAGATGCCATGTGTTTATTCATCAATTCCGCAAACTCTTCTTTGGTCATACTGCCCTTTGCACGGATAGTTTCATGCATCTCATTTTCAAAATTAAAACAAGCAACCTGTCTGAAAATAGTCTGAATATCATCTTGAATTTTATCATGTAAGGCAATGATTTTTTCTTGATCCGATAATTTTTCAAATTGATCATAGAAAACAAAGGATTCAAATAATGTGCTCGCCGTCTCAGCCGTAGACATAGAATAATCCTCGTACAACACAGGTTGTGTTCGAGAAAACTCTGAATGAATGGCGTGACCCATTTCATGAGCAAATGTTGATAATGAATCTAGATTGTCTGCATGATTGAGTAAAACATATGTTGGTAACTGATGCATACTAGAACAATAGGCACCACCAACTTTCCCTTGTTTAGGAAAAGCATCAATCTGCCCATTTTCCACAAATTTCTTCAGGATATTAGCGAACTCTGTATCAAGAGATCCAAAAATGTTTAGTAAAATCTGGTATGAATCATCAAATGAGAATTTCTTTTTTGTACTACCGACTTTAGCCGCTCGATCGGCATAATACAACTCACTTAAACCAAGCATTTTTGCTTTGACTTTATAAAACCTGTGGGCAACATGAAAATTATCAGTGACAGTCTGAATAAGATTTAATACTCCTTTGCGATTGTTCTCATAACCCATAATCGTCGCATCATATGGTTTTTGGTATCCGCGCAATTCATCATCAATTTTTTTATCAATCACAATCGCATTTAATTCACTTTCAGCAACATCTGCAATTGATTTATACTGTTCCATCATCTGAGTATGTAACGCAACCCGGTCTTTTTGTGCCGATAACTCTGGTATCGTGGCTGAGACCTCTGAAAGTGGGATAGTTTTACCCTTATATTTTACCATTAATCTTTCACGAACTTTTTTCAATGAATCAGTCCATAATGAGTGCGCCGGTAAGGATTTAAGAGATAAGATTTTTTCTTCCGGCTCAGTCAACACATGTGCACCGTGTTCAAAAACTTTCTTCAAAAAATATTTGTATTTGACTAATTTTTTGTCGTTAAGAAATTTTTTCTGAGACATCTGAGGTATTTTTGATATTGTCACATCAAAAAAAATAATTTTGTTACCCAATTTACTTAATCGTTGTAACAATGTACTGATTTTTGCCCGAACTTCCTGGTTACTAGCATCTAGATCTTGCATTTTATGCAAATAAGAATACGCCTTCCAAGATGGAAAACCGGCTAATTTTTCATAATCTTCTAATGCACCAAGGAGTGCACGGGTACTTTTTGTATAGTCTGTTGTTTTTTTATATTTTTTTTCAAAATTACTATATATTCTTTCCGCAAGAACAATGTCTTTCTCTATCTGTGGGTCATTGATGGATTCATACAACAATGACAAATCCCATTCGGTCTTTATTTTCTTTGTTTCTGTTTGTTTAGACATATTTTTTTAGTATCTGAAAATCAT
>JAUPVF010000029.1 GCA_030917185.1 Patescibacteria group bacterium | reverse complement strand
GTGCTTCCTCAACTCTGCCCACCAGAAATACTTTATGTTCTAATTCATACCCCTCAATTTTTTCTTGCAGACGTTCTTTTTCTTCTCCATCACCGATAATATATACAGATGTGTTATAGGGGAGATTTCTACATGCATCAATCAATAAATCCAATCCTTTGTTTGAGTGTAACTCTGATATGGTACCAATCATGATTTCGGTTGTGTGTGATAGTCTAACTAATTGACGGACATGTTCTCGTGCATCTATTTTTGATACAAAATCTATTGGAGCAACACCATTATGAATAACTTTTATTTTATCTTTAATCCATAAAAGTTTACGGATATCATGTTTTGTTTTTTGTGATACAGCGATTGTGGTGTGGGACAACAAGACAGTGAGCCATTGTGTATAATAAAATATCTTTCGGACAATCCAGGGTCGAGACTCATTGAATGCCCATCCGTGTGCGGTAAAAATGATTTTTTTGACGCCAATTAACCGTCCAACGAGTCCGCCCAAAAGACCCATTTTTGAACTATTGAGATGGAGAATATCGGGAGATTCACGTCGGATGATGGTAAGGAGGTTAAAAAAACTTTTGATTTCGTTAACAAAAAAAATGTCACGCGTGAGGGAGGGGATATTAATGACTTTTATACCAAGAGAAGTCAGTTTGTCTTGTAATGTTTGTCCTTCACCACAAATAACACACACATCGTATGTATCACGAGGAAGGGAGGTGGCGAGAGTGTAGACATATTCTTGTGCTCCACCCCATACACCTTTTGTTATTGCGAGACAAACTTTTGTTTTCATATTTTTTGCAAGACAGAACTTTTGTGGAATGTACTTTCTGGAACATACGCAGGCGCCGAGCTTGGTGTTGTCAACGACCCCGAGCATTGCGAGGGGCTCTTGACAACGAGGCGCTGAGGACCGAGCGAGCTCTCCGCAGGAGAGAGCGAGCGTTTCCAGAAAGTATACGAAGCAAAAGTTCCACCTTGCTTATATATCAATTTTAGCATAAAATAATGATAATTCAATTATGTCTAGTCTTGGTAAAAAAGAAGCAATCATCCTTTTCTGTGGGGATATATTTTTTTTCACACTGTCTTTGTGGCTGGCTCTTTACGTGCGTTTTTGGCAAATACCGACATGGGTGAGATTCCAAGACCACTTGGCACCATTCTCCCTTTTATTTATTGCCTGGATACTGGTGTATTTTATTGCCGGTCTTTATGAAAAACACACACTACTCCTAAAAAGCAAACTGCCAAATGTTATTTTCAATGCGCAAATTATAAATAGCGCTATCGCAATTGTATTTTTCTACATAACTCCATACGTCGGTATTGCACCGAAAACAATTCTTTTTATATACATTTTTATCTCCTTCGTTTTCATTCTCGGATGGCGTCTTTATGGGATCGGGTTTCTCGGGGCGAAACAAAAACAACCTGCATTACTTATTGGCTCTGGGAAGGAGATGAAGGAATTGTTGGATGAAGTAAATAACAATGACCGGTATGACATTGAGTTTGTCTCATCAATTGATGTTCATCATGTAAGCGCTCTTGATATTCAAGAGGACATTATTAAACCAATATATGCAAATGATATTAAAATCATTGCAGTTGATTTTTCTCATGAGCAGACGATGCCGTTGCTTCCACATTTGTACAATCTGATTTTCTCAAAGGTTCGTTTTATTGATTCACATCGTATCTACGAGGATATTTTTGATCGCATTCCATTATCGCTTGTTAATTATAGTTGGTTTTTGGAAAACATTTCTGTCTCACCGAAATTTACTTATGATTTTTTGAAACGGGTCATGGATATTATTGTGTCATTTATTGCTGGAGTCGTTTCGCTTGTAGTTTATCCATTTGTGTATGTTGCAATCAAACTAGATGATGGTGGTAATGTGTTCATCAAACAGGTTCGTGTTGGACACAACAATGTACCAATGCATATCTTAAAGTTTCGTACTATGAGTGTTGATGATGCGGGTGATGGTGATGTTGACCGAGCGATGAAAATCACTCGTGTTGGGAAATTTCTTCGTGTCAGCCGTATCGATGAGTTGCCTCAACTCTGGAATGTGCTGAAAGGAGATATTTCACTTATTGGTCCACGCCCAGAGTTACCAAATCTGGTTAATCTATATGAAAAAGAAATTAGTTTTTATAATGTGCGTCATTTGATTAAACCAGGGTTGTCTGGTTGGGCGCAGTTGTATCAGAAAACTCCACCAAAATTTGCCACAGACTACGACCAGACTAAAACCAAACTGTCATACGATTTGTACTACATTAAAAACCGTTCATTTTGGTTGGATATCAAAATTGCTCTCAAGACAGTTCGTGAGTTGGTTTCTAGAAGAGGGGTATAGTTGTTGTTGCAATCTCTCTTAAAATCACTATAATAAGCCCCATATGTCTAAACATCGAATATTGTCGGTTATCTTATTACTCGTTGTTGTAGGAATTGGCTACTTCGTGTACGCATCGCAAGTGGGCAATCCTCGTTTTTCTAAATACGCTTTTAAGCTTGGGTTGGATTTGAATGGTGGAACAGAGTTGGTGTATCGAGCAGATATATCTAAAGTTAAATCAGAAAATGTATCTGATTCTATGGCATCTCTCCGTGATGTTATTGAACGACGAGTCAACATTTTCGGTGTATCTGAACCTGTTGTGCAGACTGAAAAATCATCAGTGGTTACTGGTGGCAATGAACAGCGGTTAATTGTTGAATTGCCGGGAGTGACAAACATACAACAAGCGATTGCGATGATTGGTCAAACTCCACAACTTGAGTTCATGCTTTTACGAGACGAAGCAAAAAACTTTACTCAAGAAGAATTGAAAACAAAACGAGTAGATGAGGTATTCGCTCCAACAGGATTAACTGGTCAGTATTTGAATAAGGCAGTTTTGGAATTTTCAAACCAAGGGTCAGGACAACTTGGAGGCGAGCCATTGGTTGGATTAACATTTAATTCAGAGGGACGTGATTTGTTTGCAAAAATTACAAAAGAAAACAAAGGAAAAGTTCTTGCGATATTTCTAGATGGAACAGCCATCTCAAGTCCTGTGATTAAGGACGAAATCATAGACGGTAAAGCGGTGATTTCTGGTAGTTTTACTCGGGATGAAGCAAAAACACTCGTACGTAATTTGAACTATGGTGCATTGCCGGTACCAATTGAATTGATCTCAACCGAAACTGTTGGAGCGTCACTTGGTGAAAATGCAAAAACTGCTGGTGTTAATGCGGGTATTGTTGGTTTTGCATTACTCGTTGCTTTTCTCATTTTGTGGTACAGACTACCGGGTTTTGTTGCTTCAATTTCATTGGTCATTTATATTATTCTGTCACTCGCTATATTTAAGTTGATTCCGGTTACGTTCACTGCGGCAGGTATTGCTGGGTTTATTCTGTCTATCGGTATGGCAGTAGATGCTAATGTGTTGATTTTTGAGCGAATGAAAGAAGAATTAAAGCGAGGCAAGTCAGTTCATGATGCAATGCATGAAGGTTTTACCCGAGCATGGTTGTCTATTCGTGACTCAAACATTTCTTCTATCATTACGGCTATTGTATTGTTTTGGCTCGGTACATCTGCGGTGAAAGGTTTTGCCTTAACACTTGGTCTTGGTGTGGTCGTCTCTATGTTTACTGCTATTACAGTCTCACGAACATTTTTGTTTGCTATTGTACCAGCGTCAAATAATCGTTTTGTTAAATTTTTATTCAGTAACGGTTTGCACATTTAATCCACTACTATGTTTATCGTAAATAACAGAAAATTTTTCTTCGGGTTATCACTACTTCTCATTATTGCTTCATGTATAGCAATGTTTGTGTTTGGTTTTAACTTTGGAATTGACTTCAAAGGGGGATCGATTTTGGAAGTGAGTTATGCAACTACTCGTCCAAGTCAGGAAAGTTTGAAAGCAGATCTTGATACGCTTGGATTGGGTACATATATGTTGACTCCATCAGGAAATGCAAATTATATTTTGAAAACTCGGGAGATTACTCCTGTAGAAAAAGTAACGATTGAACAGGTTTTCTCAAAGGATCCTCTGAACCAAGCAAAAGAAGAAAGATTTAACTCAATTGGTCCTGTGGTGGGGGCTGAATTAAAAAACAAGGCATTTGTTGCGATTGGTATTGTGATGCTGTGTATTGTTCTGTTTATCACTTTCGCATTTAGGAAAGTATCATTCCCAGTTGCTTCGTGGAAATATGGTGTCTCTACTATCATTGCCCTTGCCCATGACGTCATTATACCAACGGGTGTGTTCGTTACGTGGATTCATTACCGAGGAGGGGAAATTGACTTGTTGTTTGTTACCGCCCTTCTCGCCATCCTTGGTTACTCTGTTCACGATACGATTGTTGTGTTTGATCGTGTCCGAGAAAATTTACGATTAAACAATCAGAACTCTGCAAAATCAAAAGAAACCTTTGTTGAAACAGTTGGACATTCAGTAACACAGACATTTGGAAGATCAATTAACACATCACTCACTATATTCATCACACTGATGGCACTGTATTTTCTGGGCGGTGAGTCAACAAAAAACTTCGCTTTTGTACTATTGGTCGGTGTGATTATCGGTACATATTCATCTATATTCGTTGCATCACCACTTTTGGTTACACTTGAAAAAATGCAGGGTAAGAAATAACTTGGCGGGTATGTAGTTAAAAACCACACAAGGGACCATGTGTGGTTTTTTGTTTACAAAATTAAAATATGATGTATAGTATATATGGAGGTTTTCCATGTACAAACTTCTGTTTTTGTTTCTGGTCCCCGTATGTGGGGGTCAAATGCAGGTCTCGTCTTTTGATGGGGAAAAACTTGATCAAAGGTTTTCCCATCATCAGAATGCCTTGAACGAAAGTTTTGGGAAAATTGAGACTGCTCGTCGTGAGGGTGATGTTGTGGAGATGTTTCGTTCGGCCATCATGGTTGATGAACATCTCAAACGGCTGGTCATCATCCAAGAGGATTGTAGAGAATTAGCGTTGCTTCTCCGCTCTCGTGCGGAACGAGAGTATAAAGGAAATAAGATCGGGCGGGATGAATATTTCAATCTGTTAGCTCTTGCTAACAGATTAAATAAGCATTCTAGATTTTCGTTTGACCCTGCGCAGAGACAATTGCGCAAGGTTATAAAGATGTTGGAAAAAATGGATGGGCGCATGGCGTTGAACCGAGGGATGGGTACCTCGGTTTTTTTTGTGCATAACCGGTGTATATTGTGTTGATAAAAAAATTGACTTTTGTCAATTGCTCTTTGTATAATTATGCAACAATTGATGGTCCTCTGGTTGGTTTGTTCTTTTTCAACTCTTTTTATTATTTAATTTTTATAATTTATATGAAATATATAACATCATGTATCTTGATGTTTGCCTTGGTTCTGCCCGCATGGGTTGTTCCGGGAACTGTTTTGGCGGTTCCTGTTGCGCCATCATGTAATACAGAGGCAACACAAACAATCGTAAGTGATAGCGCGACGTTGGTGGGTGGAAACCCATCAGTTGCAACGTGGGTTCATCCAGGATGGACATCAATTCCTGGTGCGACATGGATCTGGGATACTGTGGAAGTTCCTGAACCTACAATCGACCAGACCAGAATATTCACTCGGACATTTTCTGTGACTGGTTCGGTTACATCAGCATCATTACAGATTGCTGCTGATAATGGATTTTTGCTTAAAGTGAATGGAGATACGGTTGATGACAAACTTGCAATAGAAACCAATTTTAGTTCTGTTGCCACATATGACATTGCAAGCAAATTGCATTCCGGTTCTAACACGATTGAAGTTACGGTTAAAAACTTTGCTTTGGCTGGCGCAGATTCACACACTAACCCAGCAGGATTACTATATAAACTTGATATAAAAAACAATGAGTGTGATGTTCCTCCGACAACTGCCACTATAGTAGCCACAAAAATAGTCTGTGATAATATTTCTGATCTTCCTAAATGGGGTAATGGTGGACCTGATATAACCGCATCAACCGTTTCAAGTTTTCTGGAAAGCCATAAAACATGTCATGTTCAAAAAGATTGGCAATTTCAATGGGGACCAAGTGATGCACCAAACCCTGGATCAAACATAACTTCTCCTGCTGGAAATCCATGGACAACATTTGGACCAACAGATGTAAACGGTGTTGTACAAACAGAGATTCCAGCCGGTACCAAAGCATGGTTCCGTGAAGTATTGCAAAACGACTATGTGCCGTTTAGTGATAATACGTCAGGACAAGCGCCTCAAGACGAACAGAGTGCAGAAATGTATTGTGGTACTGATGTTTTGAATTATGACAACTACGAATTTATTGATCCGGTTGTTGCTGGCACGACGTACTATTGTGTTGCTTTTAATGTGAAAAATAAAGTCTCTCCACCACCATCTTCGTCGGTTAAGTTGTGTAAAACTGATGATGCAGAGAAACCGCTTTCTGGTTGGACATTGATATTAAAAGGTAAAAATATTCAAACAGGATTATCAGTTCCTGTTAATTCATCAGGTGGGGTAAATTCAAACCCATTGGTTGCAGGGATGTCGTATATTGCCACTGCATCAGGAACATGGATGAATCAAGGCGGGGCAAATCAGGTTGATCCTGAATACTCATCAACCGATAATTGGCTGACACATATGGATGGGTATACTGGATATCAGACTGATATTCTAGAATTACAAATAAATAACACATTTGATCCTCAATCAGATTGGGGTCTGTATAATGATTCTCATACGTACATGCAATCGTTTGTACCGGCTTCATCTGGACCAGCAAATTTTAGGATTTTTGACGGCAGTGGGACAGTCCAAAATGAAAGTTGGTTCAATGATAACTCGGGTTCTCTTTCAGTTAATATAGATGAGGGGTATCTGGGTGTGACCGGTCAAGATGGATGCGTTTTGTTTGATCAGGTTCCGTACGGTGATTATGTTGTAGGTGAAGTGGGGAAGCCAGGGTGGACAAATGTATCTGGGCTCGGTGCGGTGACAATTAATGAACCGACGCATACTGTTGTAGTTGTAAATCATGATACAACTGTGCCTGCACCAGTTTGTGATGCTCAAGTTGAACTCATAAAAAATGGGTCATTTGAAAAACCAACAGTTGCAGATGCTTCTTGGAACATTTTCCCATCAGGGACAACTGATTTAGATTGGGTTGTTAAATGGTTTGGAGGATCGGCAACATTTGGTGAAGCCACTCGTCCAGATGTAGCAAATATTGAGTTGCAACATAATGGATTAAATAGTTGGACTGCATCAGATGGTATGCAATGGGCAGAATTGGACACTGATTGGGATGGCCCAAGCGGGTCATTATCTGGTGAGCCTGCACCTGTAGATATTTCACAAACTATTGATACTATTCCAGGTAAGAAATATAAATTACGATTTGATTTTTCTGCACGACCTGATACATCTGCCAGTGAAAATAAACTTGAAGTATTGTATAACGGTTCATTAGTTAAGACGGTTGGTCCAAAACCAGGTGTCTCACATGTTGTGTGGGAGCCAAAGACAGTGGTTTTCACTGCTACCACAACAAAAACATCAATCTCATTTCGTGATGCAGGTACACCCGAAGATTCACTTGGTCCATTTTTGGATAACGTAAGTTTGCGCTGTATGCCACACGATGATGATGATGAGGATACAGATCATCCTGTCGATGTCTGTTCTAATATACAAGGAGTTCAAGTAACTGTGCCAGAAGGACGGGTGTTGCGAGATGGGCAGTGTATTGTTCCAGAAGTTGATGATGGTGGCGATGGTGCCCCAACAGACCTTTGTTCAAATATTGAGGGTGTTCAAGAAGTAGTGCCTGCAGGAATGGTCGCCAACGGGAACATATGCCAGACCCCTCAACCACAATCAGTAGCACCACAATCATCAAATAATGGAGGTGGAGGTGGCAATGGTCCTATTATAGGCTCACTTCCTCAAGGAAAAAAATTAGGTTCAGTATTGGGAGCATCTACAGTTAAAGATGATAGTCTGCCTCCATCATGTTCACTCTATCTTACAACATACATGAGATTTGGTAAGAAAAACGATCCTGCCGAGGTTAAAAAATTACAGACATTTTTGAATGAATATCTTGGATTGAATATACCGGTGACTGGCGTGTTTGGTCTACAAACATTGGCTGGGGTTAATAAATTCCAAATTAAAGAAGGTTTGGAAGTATTGGGTCCATGGGTCAAAGCAGGGTTACATAAAAGTGAGCAAGAGCCAACGGGATACGTATATAAAACAACTCAACGACGGATTAATCTTATAAAGTGTACAACGCTGAGTATCCCACAGCCCCAACTTCCATAGGAAATAAATTAAAAACGCCCAATCGGGCGTTTTTAATTTATCTGGTATCGTGTCATAATTATCATATGAAAATGGTGCTTAAAAAACTATTCATTCCACACAAAGATAATAATTATGTGCCTCATCTTGTTGGAAAACGTAGTCTCATATTGGTTGGTCTCTGCACGATTCTTGTATTTTGTGTGGCGGTACTTGGACAATATGTATTGAATCGTACCGACATGGTGGCGTTAGTTTTGCCACATGTATTGGTGGATTACACAAATCAGGATAGACAGAAAACCTCACTGGATGTGCTCAGTATTAATCCTCTTTTGGAACGAGCAGCGCAACTGAAAGCAGATGATATGGTGACCAAGGGTTATTTTGCACACAATAGTCCAGAGGGTAAAAGTCCATGGTATTGGTTGGATGCTGTTGGATATGATTTTTCTTATGCTGGTGAAAATCTAGCAGTTAATTTTACAGATTCCGTTGATGTTGATAATGCATGGATGAATTCGCCGGGGCATCGTGACAATATATTAAACAATCGTTTTACCGAAATCGGTATTGCAACTGCACAGGGAATGTATGAGGGGAAGGTAACAACATTTGTTGTACAATTTTTCGGCAGACCTACTAAGAAAATAAATGCTGTTAGTCAAGCAAACCCGATAGTTGTTAGAGATTCACAGAAAGAATTATCAGAGAAAAAAGTTATTACTCCTGTATCAACCCAAGTGCTTGGTGAACAGACTGATAACCAGTTATATGTTGCTGTAGAAAACAAAGAGCCAGCGAGTGTGCCATCTGGTGTGGTATCAGAAAAGTCCACCATATGGCATAAAATACTCGTGTCCCCAAGTAAAACGATGAGTATTATTTATACAATACTCGGCATAATTATCGGTGTTGGTTTGGCGCTTATAATGACCACTAAAATTAAACAACAGCACATTTCTCCATTGGTCTGGGGGGCTGTCATATTGCTCTTATTATATGGCCTTTTTTACCTGTATCGGGTCATTATTGTGCCTCCAGTGGAGGTGTTATAGGTATGTTCAGAGTGTGGGTTTTGGGGTATTGACTTTGGTTTAGTTATGGCTATACTATACAGGTGCCTCAATAAGGGCACATTTTTGAAAGTTCGTTGACAATCAAATTGAATTAGAGCCCGCCTCATTTCCCAAAATGGGTCGGGCAAGAACGTATTTATAAGTGCAAGTTTCTTGAATTTTATAAATAGTTCCGGATATGCAACATGTTAGCAATATGTTGCACAATCAATAACAAATCATAATCAGTGTTCATTCTGGAGAAAATCAGAATAAAAATCATATAATATATTTTTCTTTATTTTGTTCCGTTCTCCACAAAAGTTTTCAAACTTTTTTAAGAGTTTGATCCTAGCTCAGGATGAACGCTGGCGGCGTGGATAAGGCATGCAAGTCGAGGGGGCCCGCAAGGGTCACCGGCGAACGAGGTAGTAACACGTAGGTACACACCCTTTAGTCAGGAATAACTAGTCGAAAGATTAGCTAATACTTGATAGTCTCTTCGGAGTAAAGATTTATCGCTAAAGGAGTGGCCTGCGGGATATCAGCTAGTTGGTAGGGTAATGGCCTACCAAGGCGATGACGTCTAGGGGAGCTGAGAGGCTGACCCCCACCGATGGTACTGAGACACGGACCATACACCTACGGGTGGCCGCAGTCGAGAATCTTCCGC
>JAUPVF010000006.1 GCA_030917185.1 Patescibacteria group bacterium | reverse complement strand
CTTACATAAATATTGTCAAGTATTTTTCACCGTGCAGGCACAGGGTTTGAAAATCGTTGATTTGTAAGGTTATTTTGATATACTGGAAAAAGAAAGGAGGAGCAACATGATTGCTCTTGTTGTTGAAGAGAGGGTTGTTTGTAGGTATTGCGGGAAGTCATACCAACGTTTTTTGCACAACTGCCCACATTGTCATAAGTCGTTTTCCTCCGCTGTAGAGGAGACAAGGAGTGCGAAGGGGATTACCATTATCCCTTCTCGCACAAAGAAAAAGAAAAAAAAGCATTAATACAAACCCCCGCAGGCAGGCCTGTGGGGGTTCCTTCATACCTAGATTTTGCTATACTAGTCAGATGAATTCCGATGTTATTTCAGTCAGTAAATATCTTGATCGGCTTAATGCAACACTCAAAACCGAGCGAGCAAAAATCGTCGGTGAGATTTCTGGTGTTCAAATGTATGAAGGGAGAACGTATTTATATTTTTCCTTGAAAGACAGTGTTGACCAAAGTACCGTGAAGTGTTTTATGTGGAAAAATGATTATCGTATTTCAAATGTTCCATTGAAAGATGGTATGCAAGTAGTAGTGACTGCGTTTCCAAATATATACAAACCCAATGGAGGGCTGACTTTGCAAGTTGAGTCTGTTGAATTGGTTGGTGAAGGTGCATTGAAAATCGCCTATGATGAGTTAAAGAAAAAATTGGATGCAGAAGGGTTATTTGCCGCTGAACGGAAACGAGATATTCCTGTATACCCACACCGGATTGGAGTAATTACATCAAAAAGCGGAGTAGTTATTAATGATTTTTTGACTAATATCGGAAAGTTCGGATACGAAATACTATTTGTTGACTCTAAAGTTGAAGGTGTGGAAGCCATTAAGGATTTATTATCTGCGCTTGGTACATTACAACATAAAGATATTGATGTGCTGGTTATTATGCGTGGCGGAGGTTCACTTGAATCCTTTACTGCTTTTAATAACGAAACATTGGTGCGGGAAGTTGCCAAATTCCCTGTACCTGTACTAACAGGTATTGGTCACGACAAGGATATTCCACTGGTCGCATTGGTGTCAGATAAAAATGTTTCTACACCAACCGCTGTGGCACACCTATTGAATTCAACATGGGATGATGCTTTATCACGTGTATCGTTGGCAGAGCAAAAAATCATCTCACGGTATGAATCAAAATTACGAGAAGTGGGATTTACTGTGGAAAATGCTGTTGTGCTCATGGAGAAAAAATTTACATCATTGTTTGATGTGTTTCGTCAGGCAGAACAAACAGTGTTGTATTCAACCACACGGATTGACTCAGAAATTATGCGATTAAAAGATTTTATTTCTCGGCAGGGGAGGGAACTTGTACGTGGTTTGAACGATATGAAGGATCGGGTTGGCCAGTATTTGTCGCAGACAGAAAAAACAATTGAATTATCAAATCCAGAACAGCAATTGGCACGTGGGTACAGTATTGTCCGGTCACATGGCAAGATTATACGGACTGTGCAAGATGTAAAAAGTGGAGAAACGCTTGATATTGCTGTGTCCGATGGTATTATACATTCACAAACTATATGACAACTAAACAACCAAAAACAAACCTTAACGAAACATTAAAAAAATTATCAACGATTGTATCGTGGTTTGAATCCCAATCTGAATTGGATGTGGAAAAAGGTCTGGAGCAGGTCAAAGAGGGTGCACAACTCATCAAAGAGTCTCGTGAGCGTTTGGCTCAGATTGAAAACGAATTCAAAGAGATTAAAAAAGAAATCCAAAAAGCAGACTAATATAAAATTCCCTCAGTTATATGAGGGGATTTTATATTAGTTTCTGATAGTTAAATTAAGAAGTGCATTTATTGACTATTAAGAGATATAAGATTATTCTTTCTACAGAGAGATTGTTTGAAAGGAAACTAATGTAATGTCAATAAAATTGCATTTTACCATTCCCCGCCTTGGTGTGTGGTGGATAAGGACTTATTCAGAGATAAGTCCCACAAATAAAAAAATAATTTTGGACGAATCTATTGATGAACCTCTATCTTACAATTACACTGTTTTGGAATTGTGGGAGAGGTTTAATAAAGATAAAAAAATTGATACTGAACTCTGGAAAAGATTGGAAGACGTGATTCAGTATCAGATACGGTTAGCCAAGGATAATCTGCCAGGAGCGGTTGGTTATCCCACTGGGATGGAGAGCCCTGATGAAGCTAGACATATTTCAACACTCATTTGTATAAGGGGGGTTCGTCTGGCTTATCTTGAAGGTTGGGAAAAATTATATCAACTTTTCAAGCAGGCTACAGATGAAGAGAGTCGTATTCTGTTACTTGATGCGTTAGTCAATTATACGGGATAATCAGAAACCCCACGCCTTGAGGCGGTGGGGTTTATCTTTATTCTGCTTTGTATTCAAATCGGATACCATTTCTGACTGGGGCTGTACGGATGATGTCTATGATTTTGTCTGAGTCATCCGTTATTGTGTACAGTTCAATATCATCATTTTCTATCATACCTCTTGCCAGTACTTCATGTTTCAAAAATTCATCTAACTTATTCCAGTAGTCGCTACCAACTAAAATAATCGGAACCCGTTCAATTTTATGTGTTTGAACGAGGGTGAGAATTTCAAAAAATTCATCTAATGTACCAAATCCACCAGGGAAAAATACATATGCTTCAGCACAGAATGACAGACTGACTTTACGGCTGAAAAAATAATAAAAATCTAAATGGTCTGTGAGGTAGGGATTACTTACTTGGTGTTCTGGTAATTCAATCGTGAGCCCCAATGATTTACCTCCGGCATCAAATGCTCCGTGGTTAGCTGCTTCCATTGTGCCTGGACCTCCGCCGGTAAATACAGCATATCCGAGTTCTAGTGCGATTCTGTTGGCAACAGTATATGCCTGGTTGTAGTAGGTGCTTTCTGGTGCAAGGCGTGTACTACCGAAAATAGTAACGGATTTAGGGTATTTAGCGATAAAATCAAATCCATTGCTGAATTCTTTATCAATGAGTGATACGCGCGCCTTGGCAGCATCGGCTAACTCCTGTCTGGTTAATGGCTTGATGGGTAATTTTTTTGTCGGAACGTTTAAGATTGTTTTGGTAGTCATGGTGTGTATTGTAACAAGGTAATATATAAATACAAGAAGCATTTTTAGGACAAACCGATACTTTTCAAAAAGACCTCTTTTTCTGTGCCAGTTATTTCCCGATACGCACCGCGATGCATTTTGTTTAATCCAATGTTTTGGATTCTGATACGACAGAGATCAATGACTGTGTAACCCAATGCTTCGGTCATTCGACGGATCTGTCTGTTTTTTCCTTCTGTCAGAATAATGTTAAATTTTGTTGCATTCAAACGAGTGACTTTTGCTGGCTTGGTTATGTAGTCTCCAATCTTTACACCTTCGGACATATGTTTGAGAAACGCAGGGGAGAATGCACGGTTAACTTCGACGGTGTATTCTTTTTCATGGTGGTATATTGGGTTAAGTAATCTGTCAGTAATCCTACCGTCATCCGTCAAAAGAATTAATCCATGAGAATCTTTATCAAGTCGTCCAACAGGGAATAATTTTTTAGTATATGACACTGTGTCGGTAATACCTTTTTCCGTACCTTGTGGATTTGTACTCACAATACCTGTGGGTTTGTTGTATGCGAGATATGTGTATTCTTTTTTACGATGATTGCCAACAACGTGTACATCGTCACCTTCACGCACATAGTCTCCGAGTTTTGCCTGTTTGCCATTAATCAGCACTTTGCCCTGGCGGATCAATTCATCAGCACCAGTACGGGTACTTGTGCCTTTGTGTGCAAGATATTTATTAATACGAATAGGGAATGTGTCCATATCATTTAGTGTAGCATGAAATGTTATATAAACATGTTTACTTTGCACATGATATTGGTATAATACATAGCATGAGAACTTTAGAAAAAAAAGAAGGTATTGCAGTTGCAGTTGCAATATTTGTTATCGGTTTCTTTTTTGTTTTCGGTCCAGGGCTTATATCTATTTTTAATAGTTCACAATCTAATATAACAATGAATCAAACACAGTTAGGTATAAAAGATAGTATCGTCGGCGTTGGTGATGAAGCAGTCACAGGTAGTCGTGTTGTTGTGCATTACACTGGACGGTTTCCTGACGGCAAGGTTTTTGATAGTTCACTTAATCGTGGCGAGCCATTTCAGTTTGTGTTAGGTAATGGACAGGTGATTGAGGGGTGGGACAAGGGAATTGTTGGAATGAGAGTTGGAGGCAAGCGTATATTAACCGTGCCACCAGAACTCGGTTATGGTTCTGCAGACTATGGTCCCATACCAGGCGGGTCAACATTGATATTTGAAGTTGACTTGTTACGGGTTGATAAATAGTTGAATAATAAAAGAATGGCTGGACATCGTGTCCAGCCATTTTTGTCATCGGAATGCCTTCCGGTCGGAGGGCTTGCCTGTGCCTGTGTTATCGTGGAAACAACACGCAACCATCCGATACGCAGCGCGGAGTCCGTAGATGGCACCGAGTGCCACCATGCCAAAAAAGATCCAACCGAAAATTTCCATAATTGTTACCTCATGTCACCAACGGGATCACTGAATGATTGCTGGCTTTCGTCTTTGAAATGCTGACCCGTTTGGTTTTTCAATGGAAACGGGTTAAATTTCCAATTTTTTTGACCAATGGGAGAATATCTCCGGTGGTCTTCTTGTCTTTCGGCATACCCTTTTACAAGAGTGCCAATAAAACCCACAACACACAAGGATAGAATGAGCATGTTGCCTCCTGTTCTATAAAACCATAAATAAAATGTTTTCGCAATGTCCCAAAAATATGGTATTCTCAACAATATGAATAAAAAACCGTTATAATTTGATATACAGACTCAACTTCCAGGCCACTTTGGTCGCACAGGTAATATACATACTCCCCATGGTGATATACAGACACCTGCTTTTGTAACCGTGGGAACAAAAGCGACAGTTAAAGCACTGACACCGGAACAGGTAAAAGATGCTGGTGCCCAAGTGGTGCTGGCAAACACCTACCATCTGTACCTAGAACCGGGGGATGAACGGATAAAAAATTTAGGTGGTTTGCATAAAGTAATGAACTGGTCTGGACCAACCATGACAGACTCTGGTGGGTTTCAAGTTTTTTCATTAGGTGCCGGATTAAATAAAAAAATTGGAAAAATTGCCAAGCATGAGGAGTTACTGTTGCCCGAAAGTCATGGAAGAGACGAGGATGAGGAGTTGAAACCAAGCCGTGCAGTCATTGACCCCGATGGTGTGACATTTCGTTCGTATTCAGATGGTTCGGCACATTACTTTACTCCAGAAAAATCAATTGAGATCCAACACAACTTGGGTGCAGATATTATTTTTGCTTTTGATGAATGTACATCACCACATGAACCATTACACTACCAGAAAGAAGCACTTGAACGTACACATCGTTGGGCAAAACGATCACTTGAATACCATGCGTCAAAACCAAATGCAGAAACACAGGCATTGTTTGGTATTGTTCAGGGAGGTCGTGATGAAAATTTACGTAAAGAAAGTGCCGAGGTGATAGGTGGTATGGACTTTGATGGGTTTGGTATCGGTGGGTCGTTTGAAAAGGAGGACATGGGTAAGGCGGTTGAATGGTGTAATGGTATTTTGTCAAAAGAAAAACCACGTCACTTGTTGGGTATTGGTGAGCCAGAGGACTTGTTCATGGCGGTGGAAAATGGATGTGACTTGTTTGACTGTGTTGCTCCGACACGTATTGGACGCAATGGAAATGTCTATACACATGAGGGTAAGATTTGTCTCATGAATGCTGAGTTTCGCGATGACACTCGACCAATAGATACGGAATGCGGATGCTACACCTGCAAAAATTATGGCAGGGGATATGTGGCGCATTTGTTTCGGGCCAAGGAAATGTTGGCAGGGACGCTTGCATCAATTCATAACTTACATTTCATAATCCACATGGTGGACACCATGCGGTCAACAATCAACTCCGGTGATTTTATGGCTTATAAAAAGGACTTTTTGGCGAAATACAAAACAAAATAGTTTTTTTGTACAAAATTAGTTGACAGAAATATAGGGGTGTGCTATACTATTAACAGTTCAGTACACACAAAAAAAGAAAGGAGGGAGAGACCAATGTCGCCTCCCTATCCAGGCTTCGGCCATTTCACGTTGGGCAGTACCATTTTTTATTTAGACCGCGCGACCACGACCGCGAGCGCCTGACGCCAGCCGGCCGGCGCGTCACCCAAAATTCCCATGAGGGAGAGCGGTGATGCGAGGGGGTGCCACCCCCAGAAAGGACTGCGACGATGCCCGCAAGGTCACCGCCCAAAGAAAACAAAAGCACCCACCAGCGGGTGCTTTTTCATTTATCCACAGAGGACTTGACTCTTGGATGTGATTGTTTATTATAAATAAAGGAGTGTTCTTCTGATTGTTTCCTTTCGCCCATTGTATCCAAGGGCGGTGGGCGATGCGCGGCAACGCTTCTTTTGACCTCGTGGCATCTGCTATGGGGAATTACGTTCAGTTTTTACTGGACGCGTAGCGAGGGTTAGCATTAGAGTTCACCACA
>JAUPVF010000028.1 GCA_030917185.1 Patescibacteria group bacterium | reverse complement strand
TACACATCTGATGAACGGTAGTGAATGATTTTTGCTCCTTGTCGTGCGAGATTGTCTTTGAGTTTTTGTACCGCCTTTTCATTGCCTGGAATAATAGATGACGAAAGGAGGATTGTGTCTCGCGGAGTTATCTTGAAATGTTTATGGGTTTTATTGGACATACGCATCAGTGCTGCGAATTCATCTCCCTGGGCACCAGTAGCGAGGGCAATAATGCGATCGGGAGGGTAGTTGTCCATCTCCTCTGCATTGATAATAGTATCTTTTTTGACCGCAAGCATACCTGTATGGCGGACAATTTCAATATTATTTTTCATGCTTCGTCCCTCCACCACAACTTTTTTGCCGTATTTTTCTGCAATCTGAATTATTTTTATTACACGCTCAAGCTGGGATGCGAATGTGCCGATGACAAGACGACTTTTTGTGTTTTTTATAATCTCATCTAGGTTTTCATGAACGACACGTTCCGGTGTTGAAAATCCTGGGTTATCAACATTAGTTGAATCCATCATCAGGAACAATACGTTTTCTTTATCAAATCGGCTGTATTCTTTTTCTTCTGCTTCGGTTGGAATACCATTGACGTGGTCAAGTTTAATGTCGCCCGGGGTAACCAATGCACCATATGGAGTATCAATGATAATACCCATGGAATCAGGAATGGTGTGTGTTACCGAAAAGAATCGCACTTTTAATTTACCGACAGTAATCGTGTCTTCTTTCTCTACAACCCGGATATCTAATTCTGGTAAATGAGGAAATTCTTCCTGTCTTTTTCGGATCATGATTGATGTCAAAGCGCGGGTATAGAGAGGGGGATTGCCGATACGGTCCATGACATAAGGAATACCGCCAATGTGGTCAAGGTGTCCATGTGTAATAAATGCCGCTCTGATTTTGTCTTTTCGGTCTTCAAGGTATTTAGTGTTTGGCAATATGTAATCAACCCCTGGTGTATCGTCGTCTTTGAATTGGAAACCGATATCAATGACAATAATGTCATCTTTGTATTCAATGACAGTCATATTTTTCCCAATTTCTTCTACTCCACCAAGTGGAATGATACGGATATTGTCACCGGTGTGGGGGATAACATCGTTATGTTTTTTGGTAATTTTCATCGGTACATCTCTACGGGAGTACGATCGTTTGGTCATACCTCGTCCTCGAGGGGAAGAAGATGTGCGCGTTGTGTGTTGTTCTGTATGTGGGTTCATAATAATTAATTATTTAGCGAATAGTTTCCAGACATTACTTGTTTCTATATACCAGGTATGAATTCCGTTCCAACGTTCTCCTGGGGTTGTTAATTGTCCGAGATGAATATTGTGTATGTTGTTTGGTACGATATATATGAAATACGGTGAATATATAAATATCGCAGGCAAGTCAGATTCTATTTCGGTATTGAATTTTTTATATAAAACCTCTTGCTGAGAACCGTCTGTTGTTCTGCGAATGTCTTCTAGGATTTTGTCTACACGGAGACTTGTATACAATGCGATGTTTAGCCCAGGGTCAACTCTGCCCGATGAATGCCAAAATGGGTAGAGGTCCAGATCCCGTCCGATTACTTCACCAAACAATAAGGCATCATATTTTCGTGGTCTGATAATGTTTTGATTTAAGTCTCCGACCTCAAATATTTTTATATCTACCTGCGCACCGATTTTTCTCCATTGTTCTTGTAGCATCTGAGCGACTGCTTTTAATTCTGGTGCCGCTGATGTTGAAAGGGAGAACTGGAGGAGTGTCGTTTGTTTTTTGTCTGTTTTCTGGTAGATACCATCATCATTGAGTTTCCATCCATTTTTTTCTAGTAATGCTTTCGCATCGGCGATATCCTCTTCGGTGACACGTGTACCTTCTGTTTCAGCCAGTATTTTTGGGGGAATGGCGTGTATAATACTTTGTCCATATCCACCCAACACAGTATCAACAATTTGTTTTTTGTCCGTAGCCATGGATAGTGCCATGCGGACTTCTTTGTTAACTAACACAGGTGCCATGTTTTGATTAAAAAATACACCGAATACACGAGGAAGTGGTGCTACCATCACCATATCGCTATCGCTTGGTACGCCAGAAAGTTTTTGGGGAGTAATGCCGTAAATGCTTTGAACATCCCCATTTCTGAACGCGTCTATAATATCTTTTTCATTGGGGTATGCTTTAACTGTGATGGTGTCTATGTATGGACGACCGAGTGCATATGAGTGAAAAGATGAAAAAGTGTATTCAGATGGAAGCCCTCCAGATGTATACGCGATGTTGGTTATTTTGTATGGTCCAGAACCAACTGGTTTAATGTTGTATTGACTGAATGGGAATTCATCTGCTGTGGCTGTTTTCCAAATATGTTTTGGTAGAATACCCAGTGTGAGGTTTTGGATAAATGGTGAATATGGTTGGTGAAGTGAAAATTCAATAGTTGTATCATCTATTTTGTTTACTGTAACACCATCCCAATTTGTTTTACGAGGACTTTTCAGCAATGGGTCTTTGATTTGTTCAATTGTAAATACAACGTCATCTGCAGTCACTTTTACTCCGTCATGAAAATGTACGTTGTCTTTTAACTTAAACGTGTACGTTCGTCCATCGTCGGTAATGGTGTATGACTGTGCCAGATCGGGAACAAGCGCTCCATCGGGATCTGTTTTGAGTAGCCCTGAATACACCAGTGATGTGAGGTCGCGGTCAATGTCTGAAATTGCCAGTAACGGATTAATAAAACGAGGTGAACCAAGTATACCTTCGGTTAATGACCCGCCGTATTCCGGTACTTCTACTAGAAATGATTTATTAACTCTCCACAACAACATAACAGCAGAAATACAGAGGAGTGTTACAAAAAAGAAAAAGACAACTTTTTCTGTTAAAGAAAATTCTTGGATAACCCGAAATATCTTATCAGAATAAGGAATCTTCCAATTTTTGAGATATGGAACACGGGGAGTGTTTTTGTTCACAGGAAATAAATAGTTAACTAATGTAATTAATAATTATATAGAATATACGAGCAGAACACAAATTAAGTATACAAATGAATACAGACAGAGAGATGAACTGGTTTTGTCATTAACACAGTGAATCGTGGGCGATAGATTATTGTACAAGTAAAAGCGCGAAAGATGTACCAGCAAAAAGAATGGCTATAATAATAGTCACAATAAATACAATCTTTTCTGCTCCTCGTTTGCTATGTGTGCCAGAAGAAAAGCCGTCTCCACCACCAAATGCTCCACCGAGACCGGCTTCTGATTGTTGTAGGAGTACGCCCCCAATGAGGAGGATAGACAACACAATTTGAACATACGGAATGAACCCTATAATATTCATGATGTCATATAGTATACCTATATTATAACTTTTTGCAAACTCTTGTATATAGTTGCATCGTTAACTATATGAGATATACTATGGGCACTATTATAAGTAAGTATAAAAGGTATGAAAAAAACAGTCATAAAAAAAGGAAGCACGACCATCATGCCACTTGGCAGTCGTGTACTTATAAAGCCATTTACGAAGGATGAGTTAGAGAAAAAAACTAATTTTGGTATTATTCTGCCTGATGCAGATAAAAAAGAAAAATCAGAGCAAGGTAAAGTGTTGGCTGTTGGGCCAGGGGATATTGATGATGGTGTACGTGTAGCCCCAGTTGTTAAAGTTGGTGATGTCGTGTTGTTTTCTAAATATGGGTATGATGATGTTGTTGTGGATGGGGAGGAATTGTATTTGATAAAAGAGGAGAATGTATTGGCGATTTTGAAATAAACAAAGTACGTAGATCTCTTTCTCCTCATCTCCTTTTCAGAGACGTTCGTCCGACCAGCGTCGGACTCTCTCGGTCCTCAGCCGTGACTTGTCAAGAGCCCCTCGCGATGCTCGGGGTCATTGACAAGACCATGCTCACGGCTTGCGGATGCTCTGAAAAGGAAATGACTCAAAAGAGATTTAAGTAATTCATTTTTAATCCTTATATTTAATTACTATGGCAAAACAAATTATTTTTAACGAAGCTGCTCGCAATGCATTGAAACGTGGTATTGATCAGGTTGCTGATGTTGTGAAAGTTACTATTGGTCCAAAGGGTCGCAATGTTGTATTGGATAAAGGATACGGTGCACCAACCATTACTAATGATGGTGTATCCATCGCCAAGGAGATTGTTTTGAAAGACAAGTTTGAAAACATGGGTGCAGAGATTATAAAAGAGGTTGCTACCAAAACCAATGATATTGCTGGTGATGGGACAACTACATCAGTTGTGTTGACTCAAGCCATTGTGTCCGAAGGAATGAAGCATACTAACATGGGGCTTGGTGTTATGGGTATTCGTCATGGTATTGAAACGGCAACAGCAGACGTGGTGCAAGCATTGAAAACTATGGCTAAGCCAATCAAAACCAAAGACGAGATTCGTCAGGTTGCTGTTATTTCTGCAGAATCAGAGGAAATTGGTAAAATTATTGCCAATACAATAGAAACTGTTGGCAAAGACGGCGTGGTGACTGTTGAGGAATCACAGTCTTTTGGTGTTGAGTCAGAGGTGGTAGAGGGTATGGAATTTGATAAGGGTTACGTATCGCCATATATGATCACCAATGCTGAACGTATGGAAGCCGAATACAAAGACGCGTACGTTTTGGTCACCGACAAAAAAATATCAGCAATTAAAGATGTTTTGCCGTTGTTGGAAAAAATCGCGGGAACTGGTCGCAAAGAACTGGTGATTATTGCTGATGATGTTGATGGTGAAGCATTGACCACATTTGTTATCAACAAATTACGTGGTGGGTTCAATGTGTTGGCAGTTAAAGCCCCTGGGTATGGTGATCGTAAAAAAGAAATGTTGCTCGATATTGCCACAGTTATTGGCGCAGAAGTTGTGTCAGACGAACTTGGTCTCAAACTGGATGCTGTTGGTATGGAAGTATTGGGACGAGCATCAAAAGTTGTGTCTACCAAAGACAGTACAGTTATCGTTGGTGGTAAAGGGAAAAAATCAGATATTGATAAACGAGTATCACAACTTAAAAAACAAAAAGAACACACGACATCAAAATTTGATGTAGAGAAAATTGAGGAACGAATTGCTAAATTATCCGGCGGGGTTGCGGTCATTCGTGTTGGAGCGGCGACAGAAACAGAAATGAAATATCTGAAATTAAAAATAGAGGATGCGGTGAACGCAACCAAAGCGGCAATTGCCGAGGGGATTGTGGCTGGTGGTGGTACTGCATTGGTCAAGGCGTCCCACGCTGTTCGGATGAAATTCCAAAAAGATATTGAATCCAAAAAAGTAAAAAGTCATGCCGACGAGTTTGCAGTTGGGTATGAAATTGTTTTGAATGCATGTGAAATGCCTCTCCGACAAATTGCAATAAATAGTGGTAAAGGGGATGGGTCAATTGTTTTGGAACACGTAAAAAACACTAAAAATAATGGGGGATATGATGCTCTGAAAGACGAAATGGTTTCCGATATGTTTGTCTCAGGGATCATTGACCCAGTTAAAGTAACTCGTACCGGTTTGCAAAACGCTTCAAGTGCATCTGCAATACTTTTGACCACAGAAGTTGCAGTCACTGAGGAGCCAACAGAACAAAAACCTGCCGGTAATGGTATGGGTGGGGGGATGGATTATTAAAATCAAAAAAATATCAAAAATTAAAAAGCCCAAAGGTTTCCCTTTGGGCTTTTTAAGTTAATTAGGGTTGGGGGATAAAGGGCTTGATTTATTTATGGGGGTGTGTTATATTATCGGGCAGATTAAAGAAGGGAGGGGCTATGAAAAAAGCTCCAAAGATGTTTTTTATCGCCATCATCTGCGTGATGATGGCAACCACCATGGCAACCGCGGCGACGATCAGCTTCGCATCGGGTGATGGGAGTGCAACTTCCAACACCGGGAACGTGTTCGTCATTCCACCGCACCCGGTGTGGGGAAGCATCCCAGGTGCATCCTGGGTTTCGGCCTATGCTGGGACGGGATATGGTGGGGGGAATGTGCTACCCAACTGGGTAGCGGGTGCTCCCACTATGGTGTTCACTCAGACGTTTTTGCTTGCGGAAGTTTCGAACAAGGGGTGGGTGACTGTTGGCGCCGACGATACAGCAGGTGTTCGTATCAACGGTACCTTGATCAAGGCACCCAACTTTGTGCCTGACTCCGCCTGTTCGGCGGGGCCCATCGCCTGCGAGCAGGCAGAGTTTATGACATTGGACCTCACTCCCTGGCTTGTCCAGGGCATGAACACCCTTCTTATTGAGGAGTACCAACTGGGAGGGGATGTCGCCGGGGCGATCTGGAAGGGAACTGCCGAAAGCGTTCCCGAACCGGGGACCTACGCCCTCGCGGGCTTGGGGCTCGGTGCCTTCGCCCTCATTCGTCATCGTCGCCAGCGGAAGGTCTAAACCTTCCCCACCTGTTCCTTCGTGTGGAGAGACTCAAAACCTCTCCACCACACCCCGCATGTTATTGCCAACGCAGTGCATGCGGGTTTTCCTATATAGTGGTATAACTTTTTATATATGGTATAATCCGAGCAATTATTACTTTTATTATATTAAAAAATTAAATTATGGAGCAGAAAAATTTTTTTCAACGAAACTGGGGGTGGATACTTGTTGTAGTAGTTGTGTTGCTATGTGTGAACTGGGTCTGGGGACAATACAATACATTGGTTGTATCAAATGAAAAAATTGATTCTCAATGGGCACAAATAGATAACCAACTTCAGCGACGTTTTGATCTTATTCCAAACGTAGTTAACACAGTAAAAGGTGTATCAAAACAGGAGCAGGATGTTTTCGGTGCTATTGCTGAGGCTCGCACACGATACAGCGGTGCAGTGACATCAAACGAAAAAGCACAGGCAGCAAATCAGGTTGAAAGTGCGTTGGGTCGTTTGTTAGTTATTGCCGAAAATTATCCTCAATTACAATCATCTCAGGCATACCGTGATCTCATGGTTACTTTGGAAGGAACCGAAAACAGATTGAGTGTTGAAAGAAAAAATTACAACGATATGGTCAAGGAATACAATGTTGAAGTAAAACGTTTTCCTGCATCACTTATCGCACGATTATTTGGTTTTGAAGATAGAGCATATTTTGAAGTACAGGATAGTGCAAAGGTAAATCCAACAGTTGATTTCAGCAATTAATAATTGAACTAACGTTATGTTCAAAATATCAGCAAGGATTATGTTGTGGGCAGTTTGCCTCGCA
>JAUPVF010000027.1 GCA_030917185.1 Patescibacteria group bacterium | reverse complement strand
TAGGCCATTTTCATCGTGCATTGTCTGGTGAGCCTCTCTCTTTTGGAGATTTTTAATAACATCTTCAATCTCTTTATCTGTTACTTCCGGAGTTTTGTCCTCCTTTGCGAGTTCTGTTTTTGCAATTTTTTTGTAGTCACCAAGTTTGACCTCCGGCATGACTGCTGTTGTTGCTTTGAACTCCATGACACTACCAATACCAAGTTTGGTGATGGTGACGTCTGGTCTGCCGATTGCATCAACATTGTGTTCCTCTAGGATGTTTGGGTATTCTTCTAGTAGAGCAATTTCTGCTGCTTCCTCAAGCAATCGCCCTTCTCCCACCTTCTGGGCAACAAGTGTGTCAGGAGCATTACCTTTACGGAAGCCGTCAATTTCAATTGATTCCTTAAATTTGGCCAATGCTTTTTCTCGCATAAGCGCCATTTTTTCGGCTGTAATTTGGCCAATAATCTCTACTTCACGATCTGGTAGAGGGGTGATTGTTATATTTGTATAGTTTTTGTGAGACATGATGGTGCCAGTGTATAGTGTGTTGCGATTTTTTGCAAATTAAAATCACTCAGCCAAACGGACTGAGTGATTTTAATTATTGGGCAGGATACGGAATTATTGAACCTGAACATCCAACTCCTGACTCAGATTGTCTAGTTTTGTGTTTTTGAGGTCTGCATCAATTGAATCTACATCATCTGACGCACTCACACTTTTTATAACTGCTGCCTCACTTGTTGCATTCTGTTCAACAGTTGGCATGTTATCTGTTGTGAGTTTCTGTGCGTTTTTTGATTCCTCAATTCTTTTTCCCCAGAAATATAATCCACCAAGTACAATCAAGGCAATGATGATGATGGTGCCTAGGATTCCCCCTACTGATGATTTGTTTTCTTCCATAATAATTATAGATTAATTAGTAACATTTGGGGTGGTACTTGCTGGTTTTGTACTTGAAACCCCTCTCAAACTACCCAGGGCTTTTTCTAATGATCGGTGTCCTTCTTTTATGTGGGTGTCTGTTTCTTTAGCAATTTTTTTCAATGTTGCAAGTGTGTCTTTGATTTGTTTTGGTGTGGTACTTGCAGTGGTTGTTGCGGTAGTATTTACTGCCAAGGTCGTTGCATTTTTTAGCGCATCAAGAGATGTTTTTGCATCTGCTATATGAGTTTTTGCTTCAGCAAGATATTTCTCTGCATTTTCCGTTTTTCCACCTGCTGTTTTTACTTTATCAACTCTTGTTACTATTTTAGCCATGATACCTTCTAGTCGTTCAATTGTTGCTTGGTATCGTGAGACCATTTTGTCGTACTGTCGTTTAGCGATTTGTTTTGCTAATTCAATTCGTCTTTTTTCCAATTCACTTCTCATATCATCTCGCTTGTCTTTTATTTCATCGCGAGCATTGTTTTTTATATCTTTAACCTCTTCACGTGTATTGGTTCGGATTTCTTTACGTGCCTCAACAAAATCGCGCCGAGGTGTACTTGATGACAACGAACCTTCTGCATATGAAGTCTGTGCCACACCCAGTGCAAGTAGGCAGGCCATTGTTATGTGTAATGTATGTTTCATTTGTTTTTGATTATATTAATTAAATTATTCATGTTAGTAATAATAGAGTTAATTATACTACAAAAAATCCCCTTGCAAGGGGATTTTTTGTTACAAGAAAAACCTCCGGCATCGCCGGAGTGTACGTTTACAGGCAACGCCGTATACTAAAGGTGCTGTGGCAACAGCACCTTTAGTCGTTAATTAACTTCATACGCTTATGATTACGCACAAACGTACGATACGTACATTATCACATTGTTTTTACGATTTGAAATACCACATTGTGTGGACTCCCAAATATCGAGGAAAAACACTCGACTCTGACAAAGTTAAGCAAGAGTTGAGACGAATATTCGAGTCGATTTGTCGCTGGAAACAATGGGAAATTATCGAGTTAAACATCCAAAGCGACCACATACATCTCTGTTTGTTATCATCGCCTCGATATTCGGTCTCATATATTATGCAAATACTGAAGGGAAAATCATCTGCATGGATGAAAAAGAAGATTAAACGTACAAGGAGTCTGTATGACAAATCATCACTATGGGCACGAGGGTACTTTGTCTCAACCATCGGTATCGATGAATTTATTATTCGCAGATATGTTAAACATCAAGAAAAGCACAATCAGGTAGACCAACCTTCTCTATTTAACCTCCTGGGTTAATGCCCGCATCACGCGGGCATACACAAAGCCACCGGACCTCAGTCCGGTGGTTGATTACTTACTATCCCTGTTTCAGGTGTGATGGAATGTTGCGAACAACAAACAATGTACCTGCTGAGTAAGGATATATGTCATCTGGGTTTTTGCCGTAGAGGTATTTTTTTGAACTTGAGATTGATACTCCACCAACAGAGTTCATTTCGCTGTTGTGAACGAGGAAGATGGATCCCTTTTTGGGTCTCGCTACCACATCAGCCGTATTATCGCTGGTCAAGATATTCATAACCTGTTTGATTGAAAAAGTAATGCCACTGTCGATGACACTTTGTTCAAACAAGTCTGCATCAATAGAAGATTCACCTAATAATTCTTGAATGAAATCGAGAATCGAAAGTCTCCGATTGCTGACAAGGATTCCGGCTTTGCCACCCGGTGTTTTAGGGGACCCTCCTTTTAGAAAGAATTTTCCTAGTTCAAGGCGAATACTATCGTATCCTTCAAAAGAAATACTTCTATGATAGTATTTATGTGGTACTGTTTTCATCTCGCCGATCTCTGGCGTTTCCTCTACACGGAAGGTATCAACGAGAGTTAAATTTCCCAGAGAAGTGGTTCTGTTAAACTTCGGTCCCTCGAGAATGTTTTCCAAACCGTTTTTGACGAACTTGTACGACAGAGACCCATCGTCTATGCCATACTTGATCTTATCAAATAGAGCGCTTAAGGTGCCAAGCTGGGAGAGATTCATGTGTTTACTCCAGTATTATATAATCATGAAAGAGTTACTAAGTCAACCGTCGCATTTATTTTGCGGGTGAGTATAATAGTTGGCATGGAGACACTATCAAAATTGTTTGGCTCGGAAGCCAAGGTTAAAATCATGCGCCTGTTTTTATTCAACCCGGATCATACGTTTGATACAGGGGATATTGCTGAACGTGCAAAAGTGGATATTGCTCGTGTCCGCAAAGAAATGAATGTTTTAGATAAAATAGGACTTGTCAGAACGAGAACAAATGCACGTGGGGGAAAGGGATATGTGTTGAATCAGCAGTTTTCCTACCTTGCGCCATTACAGAATTTCCTGATTAATGTTGAGCCATTGCATCCAAAGGAAATCGTCAAAAAAATTAGCAAACTCGGGTCTATCAAACTGGTGCTTGTTGCGGGTGTATTTATTCAGGAGCCAGAAAGTCGGGCTGATTTGCTGATTGTCGGGGATCATGTAAAAAAGGGCTCTTTGGAACACACAATCAAAACACTAGAATCGGAAATCGGAAAGGAATTGCGGTATGCGTATTTTACAACTGATGATTTTCAATATCGGCTCAGCATGTGCGACAAACTAACCCGAGATATTTTGGACTATCCTCATAAAAAGATATTGAACAAACTGGGGAATATCTAGACATGTGGGTATCTTTCTGTCATTGCTTTTTGCATATGATATAATAAGTGCATTAGAAACATTTATTAATTTTAATTACATATTTATGATAGTAGATACATGGGGTCAAATGCTTACAAACTCTTTTCAAGGGTTGTGGACTGGGATCATTATGTTTATCCCAAGTCTGATTGTGGCATTGGTTATTCTATTTATTGGATGGGCAATCGGCGCGCTTGTCAGTAAGGCGATTGAAAAATTCATGCAGATCATCAAATTTGATGATGCATTGAAGCGAGCAGGCTTTGAAAATATAGTGAAGCGAGCAGGACTTAATCTTAACTCAGGTTTGTTTATCGGTTCACTTATTAAATACTTCATTGT
>JAUPVF010000026.1 GCA_030917185.1 Patescibacteria group bacterium | reverse complement strand
ATTACTAAAGGCGGTAAGCTTTAAGAGAAAAATAAAAGGGAGATTAGCTCAGTTGGTAGAGCAACTCGTTTACACCGAGAAGGTCAGAGGTTCGAGTCCTCTATCTCCCACCATTCCAGACATTATAAGTCTTAACTCTACCCCAGTAAAACAAAAACACCCCTTAACGGAATGTTTTGCCGTAAGGGGTGAGTGTTTACATCTTGTCTATGCGGAAAAGAAGTTCACGAACACTTTCCTGCATCTTAGCAAAGCGTTCAGCAACTTTTGCTGTAATATTTTGTTCTTCTGCTGCAAGCAAAGCAGTTAAGCTAGCATGAATACCGCCATATTCTTTAGAAAGTTTTTCAAAAGACTTCAAATTCGGTACCTCTTTTTTTGCCTCAGCAAGAATATTCATCAATGATACAGAGTCGCCAATCACTTCCTCTGATTCTAGTTCAGTCTCAAGAATCAGTTCCTGCTCTATTTTTTCAATTAAGTTAAGCAGCGCCTGAATCAGCTGCTTAGTATGGGAAACCCTCTGCGGACGCAGATGATGTGGACCCAGAAAATGCAATGTATTTATTTGCATTTCAAGTGCCGCTAAAAGGATAGACAGAAGGGCTTCGATTTGGTAAACGGTATTCATTTCATCTCCTGGGGAAGTGTTTGGTTCGGAAGGTGCTCCTGACTTTTAATCAGTTGTTAACATTATATACTATATACAAATTATGTCAATAGTATTGTATCTTTATATTTTGTATAGAAGTAGATATTTTAAACGCTATAAAAATCTAATAAAACTATCCACCAAACCTTTTAACGATAATTAAAACCTCTTTTTAAATTAAATCTTTTGAGTGATTTTGACTCATATACCAACATATACATTTGTATAATTTTGTGTTAAACTACCACCCATCTTTCAAAAGAATTCTCTTTTGAAGATATTGATCTTTAATCAAACCTTGGAGTATCGTCATGAAAAACCGCATTATTGTTGCTATGGACGTTCCTAGCCGTAAAGATGCGATTTCCTTAGCCAAAAAGCTCGACCCGAGCCTTTGTCGACTCAAAGTCGGTATGGAGCTCTTCACGGCAGCGGGACCTGCAGTCGTTGAGGATTTACGAAACCTTGGTTTCGATATATTCCTCGACCTCAAGTACCATGACATTCCTGACACTGTGGCCGGAGCAATCCGTTCTGCAGCTGGGCTCGGTGTCTGGATGGCAAACATCCACTGCCTCGGTGGGCGCAAGATTATGGAAGCGGCTGCAAATGCCGTCCCTCGCGAAGTGAGGCTACTCATCATCGGTGTCACCATACTGACAAGCATGAAGGTGACTGATCTTCGTGAAGTGGGTATCGACGATGACGAATCGTCTGATCCCACTTTCCCGATGGTCCGCCTTGCTCAACTGGCAAAGCAATCTGGCCTTGATGGCGTCGTCTGTTCTGGACAGGAAGCTGCAGCCATCCGCAAGGCAACGGACGACTCGTTCACTCTAGTCACACCTGGTATCCGTCTTCCCGACGGAAATAAGAATGACCAAGCACGCATCGTCACGCCGGAAATGGCTATCCAATCGGGTGCAAGCCATCTCGTCGTCGGCCGTCCTATCACTGGGGCAGCTGACCCGGTTGCTGCTTTACACGAATTCAACAACCGGATCGCATCCGTCGCTAACTGAAACAAGGAGCCTCTATGCAACTCAATCCTCAAAACCCTGCCGAAACCTTCGTGGCTTACGCCCTCGGGATCGGTGCTCTCGAACTGTTACCGGAAGGTCGGGCATTGAAGAGTGGGCGAATTTCCCCGTATTTCTTCAATTCCGGCCTCTTCAATACTGGTGACACTCTGAGCAATCTTGCTCGCGCCTACGCTGCCGCCGCTTCGGAATTCACTCCCGACGTCATCTTTGGTCCGGCTTACAAGGGCATCCCCCTTGCAACAGCCGTCGCTCAAGAAATCGGTGGCAACATCGGCTATTCCTTCAATCGCAAGGAAGCGAAGGATCATGGCGAAGGCGGCATCATCGTCGGTGCTCAACTGAGCGGCAAAAAAGTACTCATCGTTGATGACGTGATGACGACGGGGACATCTTCTGGTGAAGCTGTCGAAATCATCCGTGCCAACGGTGGCATTCCGATTGCTACCGTGATTGCATTTGACCGGCAAGAATGCGGCAAAGATGGAGTGCTATCGGCTGTGCAGGAGTTCGAGAAAACATACGGCATCACCGTACGTGCTGCAGCGGCGCTCTCGGACCTGATTTCTCTCCTCAAGCGCACTCCAGCCGAGAGCTCAGATGACCAGCTTAATGAAATACTCGAAAAGATTTTCACATACCGCAAGGAATATGGTGTGAATTAAACTAATTACAAAGCCCCTAATACCGATCGTCGTGATGACGGATGGTGGGGGCTTTTTCTTTTAATGTGAAAAATGATAAAATATAAAAAATGATTACCCTAGATCAGATAAAAAAATATTTTCGCCCCAAAGACCGAATAACAAATATACTTCTCGCAAATATCCCGGCTACTATATTAGTTGCCTTTTTTGACATAAAAGATACAATAACAATCAATTTATTAACATTCACAATTGCAGTAACAATAAGAAAAATAAGAGAGAAGAAAAAAATGTCTGGCTCTTATAAAACAATTCTATATGCCATTCTATTCAACTTTATAATTTTTTTCATGAT
>JAUPVF010000025.1 GCA_030917185.1 Patescibacteria group bacterium | reverse complement strand
AATATTATGAGGGACGTGAAGCGGTAAAACAAGCAATTGACGATTTCGTTGCTGTTGAAGATTTTTCTAGTGGCAAAGACTATGGTATTTATTCTTATGATTTACTTAAGAAGATATTTACCGATAAGGATATCAAAATAATTGATGAAAAACGCATAAAGAATAATGTTCAATTCAAAGCCATATATACCGGTGTAGAGAAGGTGATTGAGGGGGATAAGAATCAAGCATTAATGAAGATTGATCAGGACAGATTCCCGATCCTCTGTGATATCGGTATATTCAATGATGAGGTTAGAATACATACATTAGGTAAGAAGCCATACGGTATCTTCATAAAAAACAAAGAAATGGCTACTACTTTAAAAAGTATCATCGAATATATCTTTGCTCAAAGGCAGTAATTTATATAAAATCTTCCAATTAATTTTGGAAAATTAACTCCCAAATATTAAGCAAATAAAGGCGATTCTGGATTTGCCTTGTTTTTTGCTTTAATTTTTAGATTTTCGATCGCCAATTTTGTAGAGTGGCAATATAAGTTCTTCACAATACAGGCTTTAAACAGGTGCGCCTTTGAACACCAGTGAAATTGTTGATATGAGAATAATGCTTGCCGTGTGCCAGTGTATAATCCCGATAATTATAGTCGTTGCTATCCTACTTTCAATTGTTGTCGTTGTTCTTTGCGAACAATGTCGACGACGTTGTCCAAAATGTAAACGAGCTTGGGCACTCGAGTATCGGTCTCACACGTATCGTTACCAGTCTAATGGATACCTTTGGCAAGGTTATCAAAATGGTATCTATGAAAACAAGACAAGGCATCGGCGATGTCGTTATTGTCGTCTACGTGAGATGAAAACGTGGGATGGAAAAGACCCAGAACCCAAAGGGTGGATGCAGGATATTATTTAGTCTTCAACTAAAGGCTTTAAACAGGTGTGCCGATGAACACCAGAACAATTGCTGATATGAAAATACTAATAATCGACGACAAGGCTTCTGAATTGGAGAGGGCTGCGGAAGTGGCTAAAAGTAAAGGGATTGGATTCCAATTATACAATCCCACACTTGATACTTGGGGCGCTCGACAAACCAATGATTCGTGGCCAGAAATGCTTGAACATGTTGATGCTATTGCCACTGATCTGTTCTGGAAGCCTGAATTTGTTCCTGGTCAGGAAGTGCCTTCCGGATTACTCGTAGTAATTCAAGCTCTCTACAGAAAAAAGTTGGTAGCAATTTGCACTGACGCATCGAAAATCGACCCTCGTCGAGGTCATCACGGCGAGAAAATCGGTTTCATCTACGAAGGTTACTTACAAAATGCATGGGATGTAAACAAGGACACTTTTCCCTTTTTCTGGAATGAGGAGAAAGATTGGGAAAAGTGCATTCACCAACTTCATCTTGCATTTAATGGTCTCTAAAAAGTGTTTTACAGTTTTTGAGAATTTAACTACAAAATTCTCTTTCTTATTGAGTTCATAAATAGTTTATGGGCTCATTGGAATCAAGTTCTTCACAATCAACAAATAAGGAAAAATGAAAAGTATAACGTTAGAATATGATACTTCCGTAAATTACTCTGCTGTGGAGGCATCAGGTTGCGAAATCCGTTTCGGAATCGAGCATTGTCACTTTAGCAATGCTTATGACGATCCCTGTTCTCGTATTATCCCTGTGTTTTTGCTTCCCGTTAATGAATGGTGTCATATGGGTTGGGAGGAAGCACAAAATTGGGCACCTGCAGGTTTTTCGCCACTTGGGATCAAGGCACTCATGTGCATTGGTATCAAACACCCCAACCTCCAGAGGGAATTTCCAGTTGTGGCAACAGGTGCTCCTGATGATGAAGGAGGTGGCTCAGCTGTGTATTATCCCTATCTCCGTATGGATGGGGAGAAACGCATTATGCATATTCCAAACTGGGGCATCTTCTCTGATTCAGAGATTAATACCATGCATGGTATTTTCCAGAAACGTTAGGCACATTTCGGTTTCTGCAGATTTATCCAAAAAATCTGCACCTCATTGAGTTTATGATGCGAGTCATGAATTCATAGGGTTAAGTTCTTCACAATACAGGCCTTAAACAGGTGTGCCAATGAACACCAGATGAGGAATGAGTATGAATGCCGTCAAAATTAGTCCAGCTATACATGGACGTGACCCAACCTACCAAGAGTTAAAAGACCAAATTCTTGCAAGGGGTAAAAAGCCACTTCGACAGGAAGATGTTGAGTCGTCAGACTCAATGATGGTTTTTCTGGGAGGTGAGCGTCCTGTATTGCGGGGCGTAGGACTTGATTGGGATCAAGTCGCGCGCACTACTGGCTTTTCGTATCCAGTGGGGTGAATCATTTTGCAGATTTGTATCTAAAATCTGTCATAGTTGACATGTACTATAATACATGTTACTATGTAGTCAAGTTCTTTAAACAAAAGGTTTTAAGCAGGTGCACCTATGAGCACCAGATGAAAGGAACAAACCATGGTTCAATCCCTGTGTTTGGAATTCTCGCAACAACTTGCCTTAACCGGCGGTCTCAGCGAGTCAGTCTTCCCGAAAATCGACCTTCTCTTACAGGAGGGCGAATATCAGGAAGCACTGCAGTTCATCGCTTCACGTAAATCCATGGAACGTTACCAATCCATGGTCGACTTTATCCTCTGTGAGATCTTTGTGCAGTTCCGTAAGGACTGTTTCAAATATTACGAGGGCACTGGCGAACCATTTCGGAAAATGATCGAATCCGGAGTGGTAAGTGAAGCTGATCGTGAATGGTGTGAAAGGGTGCTTGGGCACGGGCTTGAATTAGCTCGCCGAGCACTTGTGGCGCAACGTGATCGTCGTGAATACTCTTGGACTGTGTTCCGAAAGGAAACACTTTCTCTTGGGCGTTAACGAAGTTACGCTACCGGTCATAAATTCCAAAGAGCCTGACCAGCTCTTTTTTGTTTTTATAAATATACTTTTTTATCCTTCAAATAAACTTTGTTTTTTAAACACACCAACAATTCTCTTTTTTCTATATCCGTTCCATCTTTCAAGATATACTTGGCATAATTTCTCACATCGATATCACCAATTTCCAACTTTTCATTATGTCCGAGCACTATCTTGTTGAACTTCTTGAATCGTGATATCTCATCCTTTATTTTCTCCTTCATCCCAACCTCATCCAGATCAATTTTATCCAATAATATTTCAAACTGTTTGAGTAAATCATCCTCATTTATATAACCTGCTTTGCAATCCCTGTCTTTTGATTTTGTGCATCCATAATACACATGCCTATTAACCGACCCATCCTTAAGTGTCTTGAACTTCTCATTAGCGGTAATCCCTGATTCGCATAGTCCACAAACCATAAGCTTGGTAAAAGCAAATTCTTTTCCGACTGATCTCATGACCTGACTTTTAACTTGTGATTGAACGGTATCGAAAAGTTCTTTAGTTATCAGTGGGGTATGCTTGCCGGTATAGAAGTTACCGCTTTTGACAGGATACTCAAATACTCCATAGTAGAAGGGATTTTGCAGTAATTGGTAGATGTTACTAAGGGTTAGTCCTTTATTTCCTGTGACACTCTTGAAATTGAGTTCAAATTTGAGCCAATTGTATACCTTACGACCACTCCATTTTTCATAAGCAACCTTCTCAAACATTTTCTTTATGATGGGGCCTCGTTCTGGATCAATGATCGAATGACATTTCTTATCCATATGTTTTTCCTTTAAATATCCGACTGGAGGTTGACCAGGTCTTAAACCCATTTCGCATCTCGTTCTCAAACCTCTTTTTACATTAATGCTCTTGTTATCATTTTCAAGCTTTGCCTGTGAACAGAGAATCATGAGCAAGAATTTGTCACTTGGTGAATTAGCAAATGCTTGCCCGAATGTTCGTATACATAGCAATAGTTTTTGATCCATTAAGTCGACAAGTGACCCGAGGTCACCTGCGTTTCTGCTCAATCTATCTGGTGCCCATGTTAGTATTCCATTGAATCTATTTCTTCTAACATCTTCGAGTAGTTCTTTAAAGACTGGTCGCTGACCAGAATCTTTTGCTGAATGTGATTCACGCCTGATATCTATGATTTCCAATCCTTCCTTTTCAGCGAGTTGCAACATCTCCTTTACTTGTGATTCGATAGATAAAATTTGACGCTCCTCCGATTCACTTGACTTGCGTGCGTAAAGCACGTATTTGACTTTTGTATTCGATATAATTATTTGGTTGGGTACAAGGGCACTTACTTGCTTTTCCATGTATATACTAATGACAGACCCATTAGTGGTGTATAGCTATGCAGAACTTGAAAAGTATTACATGGTCGCGAGTAGGTCTTAGCAGAATTAGGGAAGTGCGATAGGGTGGATGACAGATTAGGTTTTTGGAGGTATTATTAATTTACAACTGAATAAGCGTTAAGTGAGGCCTAACCCTTATAGAGAAATTTATAAGGTATGGCAAAAATTCGCGATCAACATAGAGAACCCGTCATTAGGGCGTTGATCGCGTTATACTGGGAAACTGGTATAGGGGCTTCAAAACCCTCCTAGTGGCGGGCTTTTTGTACCCAAAGCTAGGAAAATATTATTAGCAAATCGCGATCAACAAAATGAATAATCAAATTCCGTCTTCGGGGGTTAAGACGAAAAATATAACTCTCCGTTCGATCCTTGCATGGATCATAGGTTTCATATTCCTTTTTACTGGTGCTATTCTGGTGTTCGATGACTTTGTAACAGGGATAGCATTTCTCGTATCAGGTGCTCTTGTATTGCCGTATACATACGATCTGATTAAAAAGAAATCAGGAATTTCGATGTCTGCCGTTCTTCGTACGGTCATTATTGTTATTTTGTTCGGAATCGCAGTTGGAGTATCTTCATCAGGCAAGAAAGAACAAGTCGCGACGAATCCAATTCAGGAACAGAAACCTATTGCAGAGAATAATGAGACTGTTGGGACGACTTCATCTTCAACACCAAAACCAACTCCTGCTCCAAGTCCAAAGCCAACAGTTTCTTCTGCTACAGAACCAGTCTCAAGTGAAACTACGAGCCAAAGAAATGCAGTCAAGAAAGCTAAATCCTATTTAAGCTACTCTGCTTTCTCTCATGACGGATTGGTTACACAGCTTGAATTCGAACAGTTTTCACATGCTGATGCTGTGTATGGCGCTGATCATTCGGGTGCTAATTGGAACGAACAGGCAGCGAAAAAGGCTAAATCGTACATGGAATATTCATCATTCTCTCGCGGAGGCCTAATTGATCAGTTGATACATGAGAAGTTTACTCGAGAACAAGCGGAGTATGGAGTTAATGCAGTTGGTCTGTAATATATCTTAAGTTGCTATCCAAAGAGTGGTTTCCACATATTTGGCGGTTCTCTGCGATCCCAAAGGTCAATCAAATAAATATGTGGAAATGATGGTGGATCTTCTATAATATCGAGTATGAGCATAGTGAAAGCATCGACCATGTCGTCATGTTTTTCGACACCAAAATCTACAATCTGATTGATAAGTTGTTCACAGCCTTTCTTGGGGAAGAGTATTTGACCAGACTTGATTCTGTGACTTGCGATGTTCAGTCTGCTTCGCTTGTCCTGCGTCCCGATTCTCACTGATCTGCATGACAGCCCGCTTTGCTGGAGTAGTTGAGGCAATGCTCTTTGATAGGCAACATCTTCAATAATGAATTTAGGTGTCTCGGTCTCTTGTAGGCTCTTATGAAGAGAAATACATGTTTCAACTGTTTCAGGGAAATTCATCCTTTTGTTGATAACAATAGGGTCGATGTACACTTTATAGGTATCTGTCTTTGAATCAGTGAACACCCAACCTGTTACCATTGCCGTATAGTCTGCTGTCTCTCGCTCTGATATCGCTAGGTCGACTCCAATGAGAATGCTGTGCAACTTGCTCTTGTTCGGCATAACATCGTAGTACTTGATCCAATTCCTGTCGATCACCTGATCTTCTGCTGGGATTATCTCAAGCAGGTATTCACGTCTCCATGCGACTTCATCACCAAGTTTCTTCCGTTCAGTCTCGACATCATCCATAGTCGGGTACTTTCCTAGCCAGATAATCTCTTTTTCTTTCTTGAGAAGGGGATATGCTTTAAATACGCCATCGAGCTTCTTTTCAATTACAGCCTTTCGAAGTCTCATAAGCAAAGAATCATCATGAAGAAGGTTCCCGATGACCACGAGCTTCGTACTCTTGTCACCTGCGGGAATAACCTCTCCGGTGAGCCATTGATACGTCTTGTTTCTGCCATCTCTTGTTTTTGCAGAAGCTATGTCTTCAACGTCGTCACAGATGATGAGGTCAGGTCTGTGCTGATTGTGTCTGATACCACGGATACTCTGTTCGGTAGAAGCTACCATGATTCGTGCCCCTGTGTTTGAAAACACAATCGAACTTGAACCCCACTCATCTTCTTCCTCTT
>JAUPVF010000024.1 GCA_030917185.1 Patescibacteria group bacterium | reverse complement strand
ACACCTGACTAGGTTTTATTATTTCATTTTTACGTTTTTTATCATACTCAGTTTGTTCTTCTATGTTATAAAACTCAGCAACCGTTTTTACTACTTCTTTTGTTGAAACTAATTTTTTAGGTTTTGCATTGTTTTTAACAAAATTTTTTACTTCTGCTAGTGTTAATTCCCTGTTTTTTAACTGTGTTTGACATAAAATAGAGTTAACAACACCTTCAAGTTCACGAATATTACCAACAACAGAATGAGCAATATAATCAATAATCTCTTGTGATGGTGGAAATGGATGAGTATTTGATTTGGTACGAATGATAGCAGATCGAGATTCTACGTCAGGTGCAGGAATATCAACAATCATACCTGCACTAAAGCGTGATTTAAGGCGATCTTCTAGGTCTTGGATGAGGCCAGGGTGCTTATCTGATGAAAATATAATCTGTTTGTTATTCTCGTATAAATGGTTAAAGAGATGAAATAACTCCTCTTGAGTTTTCCATTTATCAGAAAAGAATTGAATATCATCCATAATTAAAACATCATATTTTCTATATTTTTCTTTGAAAAAGTTTGGTTTATTGAGTTGAATAGCGTTCAAATACTCCTGACCAAATTTTTCTGATGTTGTGTAGAAAACCTTTTTATTACTCGTGTTTTTTATATAGTTCCCTACTGCTTGAATGAGGTGTGTTTTTCCATGCCCTGTATTTCCATAGATAAACAATGGATTATAAACAATACCTGGTTTTTTTATAACTGCTTGGGCAGCAGCATGGGCAAATTCATTGAATGGTCCTACAATAAAAGTATCAAATGTATATCGTGGGTTAAGATTATCTTCTCTATTAATATAGAAGTCCTGTATTGGGAGTTCTTTATTAATATGAGGCATTTTATCAGCAATTTGCTGTTTTAGTTTTGATTCATCTTTAGAGATAACATAATGGAGAGATTGAATATGAGGAGAAATGGTTCGGAGTGATTTCAAAATAAGATTATGGAACTTATTTGTTAACCAGTCTTGGACAAACGTATTGGGAACACTAACATATACCGCCCCTTCTTCTTGTTTGATAATGTTGGTATCTTTGAACCATGTGTTAAAGTTTGGTTTAGATAGACTCAACTCCATTTCAACCAGTACACTATCCCATAATTTTTTGTTATCCATATGTGAACATTATATAGGTAATACAAAATTATAATACTTGTTAAAAACCTTCAAATATGTTAATAATATGTGTATAACTTGTTGAGAACTTTTATACAGGTAATTAATTGCATTTTATGTCACAAACCTACCAACCAAAAAAAAGAAAAAGAGCAAAAGCACACGGATTTCTTGTGCGTAGTAAGTCAAAAACAGGACGGAATACCCTGCTTCGCCGACGCCGAAAAGGTCGCAAGGCATTGAGTACTGTTGGAAAGTAACATGCTTCCTAAACAGAGGAGAATTGAACGAAAGTTGTTTCCACAAATAATATCAAATGGGAAACGCTTCAATTCTACACATTTACTGCTCTACAAGGCTATTTTAGAGACATCATCCCCGAGTAAATTCTCTTTTTCTGTGTCAAAAAAGATTTGTAAACATGCTGTTGATAGAAATAAGTATAGACGGCAAGGATATTCTGTTGTCTCAAAATATATAAAACAAACAAAACCTTCGCTTTTATGTTTTTTTTCTTTCAAAAAGGCGGTTTATCCTGTTACATACAAAGATCTTGAAAAAGAGATAGTTTTCTTGTTAGGTTCGGCTAGTGTGATATGATACCTTTATGATTTCTTCATTTTTTAATGCAACAATTTTTCAACCACTTTATAACGGATTAATTTTACTCATGGGGTATATCCCCTTTGCTGATGCAGGAGTAATTGTTATTGTTTTTACTACTATTATAAAATTTGTCCTCCTTCCCCTCTCAATTAAAGCATCAAAATCTCAAATAGAAATGAAAAGTGTTGAGAAGGATCTACAAATCATCAAAGATACATATAAAGACAATAAAGAGGAGTTATCAAAAAAAACAATAGAATATTATAAAGAAAAAGGCATCAATCCTTTTGCTGGTATTTTAATTTTGATTATTCAGTTACCAATTATCATTGGTTTATATCAGGTGTTTCTTAAATCTGGCTTACCAGAAGTAAAAACCGCGTGGTTATATAGTTTCGTTGCTATTCCAACCAGTATCAATATGATGTTTCTTAATCTGATTAATATCTCACAAAAAAGTATATTATTGGCTATTATTGCAGGGTTAACTACATATTTTCAGATTAGTTTAGCGAATACCGCCCAAACACAACCAAGTGGTAGTGGTATGCAACAGGATATTGCTAAAGCCATGGCTGTTCAAATGAAATACTTCTTCCCTATTGTGGTTACCTTTATTTCATATAGTATTTCCGGTGCCCTTTCTTTGTATTGGATTACAAGCAATGTTTTTTCTATTGTTCAGGAAATGTATATTAAAAAGAAATATCATCAAGCACCCCCAGTGGTTATCTAATACCTATTGTTTATAATAAAAACTCCCTAAAGTGTTTTAGGGAGTTTTTATTATTGAGTTAAGTCGAGACTCCAAGGTGCACCATCTATTTTATTTATAAATACCAGATACTTTTCATCATCACTTAATATAGGTTTGATAACATCAATTTTTTCCCCACTCTCGTCCGATAAGTTCATAACAACTGACGATGTGTTATCATCCAGATCATATTTCCAAATATCATCCATATAACTAACTCCCCCCATGTACCAGTTTGTCAGACTATTAGCGCCTAATAACTGCTGAGGCACTGCACAGTACACAATATTTGGTTCTTTTTTACTCCATACACATTTTTCAGGGAATGTTACAGGGTTAAGTCTACTACTTGCCCGTTCAGGTATGCTATATGTGTATAATTCGGCACCACTTGACTGAGAAAGGTACAGCACTCGTTTTTCATCAGTAGACATAAGGGCTGACAGACCCGGTATATTACCAAGTATTTTTTTGAATACTCCTGTGCTTGTTTGGACTGCGTACATATACCCAGGAACATTTGGGTGTGGTTTTGTTGTTAGGGCGACTGTTTGAGGACTCACAAATTGAGAATTCAATTCTTTTAATGGTGAACTCCATATTTGTTTACGAGAGGTGCCATCCATTTTTGATACAATCCCAACAGATCCTGTACCTGATTGTTTGAGATAAAACAGATTATCCTTCAAACTAGATACTGATAAAATGTTTGTATCCAAAACACTACCACGTTGTTTATTTGCAACAGTAATGATGTAAGAACTTATAGTTGTGTCATCTGTACCAAGATATTGAGCAATAAATGTTTTTGCATCATTTCCCCATATTGCTTCATAGAGGAGCGGGATTGTTGTGTTTGAAATACGTCTCTGTTGTGCCGAAAAAAGTTCCGTCTCATAAACATGACCAGTTGCCCGTTCAACATGACGTACCAATGTTCCGTTTGTTGTGTTGTATACCCCAATACCAGCCACAAATTCTGTTGATAATTTACGTAGTCTCTCCTCTGGATTTTGGTCAATTGATGAATCTATATCTGTTTGTTCTTCACCATTTCCAGTTGTGTTTTTGGTTGTGGTAGATGTTGCAGGAACATTATTGGTTTCTGAACCTCCAAATGGAAAGAATTGCTTAAATGAAAAACCACTACTTCCCCCACTTGAGCCCGATCCAGAACTGGAGCCAGATCCACCAGTAAAAATACCAGTAACACTTGTCCATAAATCTCCAAGTTTTTGTAAAATACTTTTACTTGTTTGTTTATCTTGATTAGCGGTATTAGAGCCATTTTGTCCTGAGCCAGTACCTCCTCCACTTCCCCCACTTGAGCCTGACCCAGAAGAAGATCCCGAATTGTTTTGTGATACAGTTGTGGTACTGAGTGGATTAAACGGTTTATATCCAGAACCACTAGTTCCACTATTTCCCCCACTCGTACTACTTGCTGTTGTCCCAGAGCCATTTGGGGTGCTTGTACCGTTTCCTATAGGGTTACTACCATTATTACCATCACTGTTAGTGGTAGTGCTGTTGCTATTTGAGTTTGTATTCTGATTTGCATTTGTACCTGCTGTTTGTTCTGATGAAGTATCCCCAAAACCAAAAAAATCTCTAAAACTTAGTGATTTGCCAGCAGAAGTTGCCTCATTGGACTGAATGGTATACATAAAAAACACAAACAAAACCAAAAGAACTGCTAGTGTACCAAATATAATAATGATTATTTTTTTCTTATCCATTGAATGATTTTAAGGTTTTATATGAAAATGTTGACCTGTGGCTTTGACATTTAAGCAGGCCCCTCCCCCGCTTGCACACAATACAATTGGAACATTAGCTGCTTTCAAAGCATCTAGTTCTGCTTGAGTTGTAACTTCGTAAGTACTATTTAAACCAGCAGATTTTGATTTATTTAGGAAATCAATAATGTTTGCTGGGGTGGGCTCCTTTAATGCAGCATCTACACATGTTCCATTTTTATGGCATGGGTCTTGGTGATTTATTGATGGGGGCCAACCTTCTGTTACAGTCCAAGAGTATTTGGGTAGAGAACTGTTTAGAGTTGATAACTCTTTTGCAAAACTAGATTCTATTCCAGTACCATCAGCGCTACCACTCGTATTAATTTGAAGGTCAGAAAATTTTACACAAGTTGAACATGAATCATAAACAATATCTTTTGATCTTGTTAAGGTAACACTTCCTCCTTGTACGGATGCCCGTAATTCTGGTCGTTTTATACTTAAATTAAATTCTAGTATCTTAGGATTAATGGTGTTTAATATAGCGTACGCACCAATCACTAACACAAGACCCCATATAGCATCCTCTATTTTGGAGCGTGCATTGGTTGTCTGACCTACCCCCTCGCTTGTGGTATAGAGAAACCCTGCATACACAAGCATAACAAAGGCGAGTATTGCTGATACTCCTATTAACAACTTAAACATTCCCTCTAAATATGTTTTGAGGTTTGTCTTACAATTTGCATTCGGGTCATTCTGGTTACAGTCTTGTGTCGTGCCTGGTAGTGGTGCAAGTACGGTATAGTCTGGTAGTGTCTGAGCGGATACAGTTAAACCACTATATGTGCATAGATATAAAACAAGTCCGATAATTGCATATATTTTTTTGTATCCTTTTATATTCATTTTTCTGTATTAAAAATTACTCCTGATGTTTGTTGGTATAACAAAATTAATATTTAGTCCACTAGATGCAGATTGTAATATCTTTTCTGTATTTTCTATTGCTACATCTACTCGTGATGTTCCACTTGTTCCCTCTTGTTGCCTGAAAGTCTGGCTTTTATCATCAGATCCATTGCCAATTGTTCCACCATTTAATTTCCATACAAATGAAAGCGGTGAATTATTAAGATTTGTAATACCAAAAAAGAACGGCATCGCAACAATACTCATTTCATTTGAACTATCCATGGTGTAATTTGTTCCTAATGCTTGGTCAAATCGTATACCATACAAAGGATGACGCTGGTAGAGAACAATAATGGGGTCAACCGGGGCTACACTTGTTTGGTTAGATGCAACTGCACTACTGTCTGGGGAGGTGACTTCCACAGAAACATCAAGTTGACGTGAAATAACAGAAGCAATCATGGTGTAAGTGTTTTTTCCATATCCAGAAAAGTCACCAAGTACGGTGCCATTTCGTGTCCATTTATAAATAAGATTTTTTGCAGGGATTTCTTGACCATTTGACCCAATAATATGAGGAATTGCAACAAAATTAATTTTGTTTTGATGACTAAACAATGCTTTTCCTTTGTAAAAAGGAGGAACAAAACTCTCTGATTCCCACACCAAATCAACTGTAGCAGGTTGGATTGTGTAGGTTTTATTTATAATCTCCCCTACAACTGTTTCTATACTGATACCAAGGACAGTTTTACTGCTTGCGGACCCTGTTGTAAAACTGAATGTTCGTAGCCCTGTTCCATTTTTTTGTATTTTACCGTTAACTGCCCAACTGATTTTTGCTTTATTGAGATCTGTGGAATAACTGTCTAGTTGCACAGTAACATTTTGGTCGGGTCCTGGGTTTTCAGGAGACAATTGGACATCAATAGAAGTCTCCCCTCCTGTGTTGAATTGGGCGTGTGCAACAGTGTACACTGAGAGTGTACACAACATAACTAAACATAATAAAAACAATCGCTTCATTAGGTTTATTGTATCACACACACTAATACTCTCTCTATTGTTTTATACACACCAATAGGTATTTTAAGCAGAATTTTGTTGTTCCAAATCACTCTTGGCTTTTTTGATAGAAAGAATTTGAGATGGGTCAGATGTAATGATCTGGTCTTCGGTATACGATGAGATAACTTTAACCGCAACGTGCTTTAACCCAGCAAAAAAGATCCCTTCTCCAACATCTGATTCCAGTAATAGATATTTTTCTTCATCAGTCAGACTGAAAACTTGCTGAAGTCGATCAATAGATGTTGGGGATTGTTTTAGCAAAATTTGAATAGACGAGTTGGTAATAATTGGCACACCATAAGGTGATTTCATAAAATCATCCACGTCTTGAGTAATTGTTGCCAATCCAAGATAGTATTTTCGTCCTCGTTTAGCCAAAGAAAGCAGGAATGAAGCCGTATCTTCTGATTTCATCATCCACCACGCCTCATCAATCACAAGGAGTCGTTTTTTTAGTTTTTTGCGAATAACATTCCAGATATAGTGGGTCACGATATACATAGCAATTGGCTTCAATTCATCCTCCATATCTCGCAAAGAGAAAACAACCAATTTTTTATTGATATCAACATTTGATGGTTTATTGATGAAACCAGCCCATGTTCCGTGTGTATATTTGGTAAGTCGTTGTGCAAGTGACTCCCCTCCTTCCATACCAGAGAGCACTAATTCAAAGTCTGACATGAGTGGAGGTTCAATGTCTCTAAAATCAGAATCAGCGGTGATGTCTTTCAGGGCATATGTTTCAGTAATTGCTCGATCAATAATTGCGTCTTCTTCTGGTGTTAGTCCACCCATCATAATACGGAATAACCCAACCAGATTAATAATATTAGATCGTAAAATGTTGGCAAAAGACTCATCTTCGCCAGGAGTTGGTAGTTCAAATGGGTTGATATGGTGTTCAGAGTTAAGAGAGATATTAAAGTATCGTCCACCAACAGTTTCTGCTAAGTACTCGTATTCTCGCTCAGGGTCAATGACGATTACGTCAGTATCAAACATTAATGTACGCAAAATCTCTAGTTTTGTATTGTATGATTTTCCTGCACCAGACTTAGCAAATGTTATGGAGTTGTAGTTTTCCAATGAAAATCGGTCAAAAAGGATCAAACTTGAGTTGTGGCGGTTGATTCCATACAAAATACCCTTGTTTGATGTTAGGTCAAATGAAATAAATGGAAATAAACTAGACAATGGTGACGAGTTGAGTTTATTGTAAACCTTTAATTCATCAGTTCCGATTGGCAATGTTGTTTTGAAACCTTGTTCTTGTTGGAATAGTGCCGGTTTAATATAAACCATTTTTGCTTCCAAAATTGATTTAATTTCTGACTCTATTTTATCTAATTCTGTTTCAGAATCACCATAAATCGTTATATAGAGCCCTACATCAAACAATTTTTCTTGGGCTTGTTGTAGTTGGTCGCGCAAGTTTTCTAGATCCTGATACGCTGTATCCAACATCGGATCACGCACTAAACCTTTTGATTCGCGTGAATTAATCTGACTCTGCACCTCGGCAACTTTTTTTTGAAACGTACGGAGAACTTCGGATGTCTGAATTGGTTGAATAACAATAGAAACATCAAATATTTTATCAAGGTTAATCACCGGTGCGAACCAACTTTCAGAAAGAAAACGAGGGTATGAAATAACAAAAAAACTACGGAGAACTTTCTCCCCCAAATTAACCTCCTTTGGTGTAACCCGTAATGCACTTGGTGCAATAATATCTTTTAACTCTAATGCACCAGCATCATATATTTCTTGGGGCAATATAGACGATATTTGCACATCTTTCTTTTTTGGTTGTAAAAAATCAAATAATCCCATATATTTTTATTCAGTTAGTTTTATTGGTTTTTCTGAATCTCCTGGGTTGAAGTATTTATAAAACAATTCAATCACTTCTTCTGTACCAAGTCGCACAACACGGATACCACATCGTACAAGTCCTTGTTCTACAACACCAACACGTTGTTCTAGTTGTGTGCGATTTTCTTCAAATGACGATTCTTTTTGTTTCAATGCTTCACTTGATGTTTGTTTTTGAAATAAATTACCACCAAGTCCACTTTTTACATTAATTAATGCGGGGTCGTACGGAACCACGACAAAAAAACTTTTTGTCATAATGTTTGTTGTTTCTGTAAATTTTTTAATGAAATCAATGTATTCTCGTGTCTGGATTTTCATTAAATCATTCAGTTGCTCTTTGTACTGTTCCTCTAGGAGGGCTATATATGGGCGTATATCAAGTCGTCTTGATTCAATAGATATTTGTATCGGGAAATCAAGGGAGTTTAGAAAATCTTGGAATTGTAATACAATCGCATTGCGCTCATCTTCTGATTTGAGGGAAAAGTTAAGTGATGATGCCAAAACAACCGCACGCATACCGCCGTCTTTTAATGTGACGACTCCATCACGTACATCTTTAATTGGAACAAATTCTTGTGTTGCTTTAGAAGAAACTGCCATACGATAAGTATATCAAATATAAAAAAATATTTCTCACACAACGGGATTATTTATCACTGTTTCCATTGTCTCTAGTGACAGGGTTTGAATTTTCGTTTACATCAAGACTCCATGAGAGATCTTTTAGTTTACTTTCTGATAGACGAGGAACAAAAACTTGTGCATCAACAATTTCTTTTTCCTTGTGTTCAGGTTGTTTTTCTTCTTTTTTCCAAATATACAATCGGTCCTTGGTATAGTAGAGAAAACCTGATTCAAGAAAATCTATAAACGGCTTGTTGTTTATTTTATAAAACGCTAATGCGAGCGATAGGGCGACAATGACTCCAATAAGTAATATCGCAATAACAAATGGTAAATAATTATATGCAATAAAAGATAACCCTCCCCCGCCAGCAAGGTAGACAAACTGTTTGACCGTTAATGGTCCAATAACTTTGTCTTCTATTTCAATAAATTGTGGTACTTGGTATCTCATGGTGTCTATTCAATTGATTCACGATATGGATCAACAGTGTATTTTTCTGGTATTCCGGTTGGTTTTTCAATTTTTGGCTTTACAACAGCATTTAATTTTTCCGTAATAATATTTTGAGGTTTGATTTTTGTTCCCGGTGTCGTATGTGCTATGTTGATTTTCTGTTCAACCAAAGACTGGGTTACTGGGGCTTTTTCTGGTTCTACGGCACTAAACCGTGGCACAGGAAGTGGTTTTTGAACAGTTTCTTCAACCTCATCTTCTGTGTGTATATAATCCTCTGGACTACCAACATCAACTGCTCCAGGTAGGTTGGTTGGGACAAAAGATTCATCATTTGCACCGACTGGTTCCTGTTCAACTACATCAGGGTTTTGTTGTGTTTCTGTACTGGTTTCTAGTTTTTTTTCTACTGTTGCGATTGCATATTCAAAAATTCTTACACTCAAATCGGTAGAAATTTGCGTCGCCAAGAGGCGTGATATATGCAAATCCTTTTCTAGTACCTCTATGGTTGATTCTGGATCTTCTAATCCGATTAATAACTGTAATGTGTAGGATACAAGAGTATTTGTTTGTGTTGAGTCCAATGAATATTTAATTGCAATTTCGGAAACTCTTTCCTGCCAAGATGATTCCATAACAAAATCCTGAACCTCTTGAGGAAGTTGTGCAAAATATTCTGGGGTGTCTTGGGTGTATGTTTCCATAATATTTTAAGTAGTTGGGGTTGCTGGCGGAGTATCTTCTTTGGGTTTTTCTTTCCCTTCGTCCCCACCCTCTTTTTTATCATCTTTCTTTTCCTCATCATCATCAATAACATCAATGTTGGCTAGTTCACTTTTTTTCATTTTTTTCTTACCTTCCTTTAGTTTCAGTATTTTTTCTGCCATTATTTGGTTATCCTCCTTGGTTGTTGGTGATCGTCGAACAACAATACTATCAAACCAACGCATTGGTGCACCTTTGTTTTTATACGTACCAGCAAATGATGTAATACGTGTGTGGTAAATATCATCAACTCCTTCTTTGGTAATGTTGCCTTGTTTATCTTTTTCTTCTTTCTGCCCCCCATTTTTTGTTATCAAGATTCTTTTTGCATCTGTCATCCAGTTTTTCTCGTGTTCTGTTCGTTTGTTAATAACTGAATTCTTCTCTTTAACTGTCTCGTTACGTTTATCTATTTCTTTTTTGTTTTCTTCAATAACTTTACTGAAATTATCAATTTGTTCCTGGAATTTTGCTTTTACTTTCAAGTCAGAAGTCTTTTTCTTTGCTTCTTCAAGTTTGTCTATAGTATTTTTTAATTCCTTATTCTTGGCTACTGTTTCTGTTATTTTTTTATTTTCCAGTTTCTTTTCTTCTTCTGCTTTTATGGAATTAATATAGACACTTGAATTTTTATATGCATCAGATGCAAGATATTTTGTCTTTTCAGTAGACTCTTTTTCCTTGAACACCTCGCTTTCTAATTCCGCTTTTGCTAACCTCCTTGTTCTATCTGACTGTTTTAACAACTCAGCATCTTTTTTAGCGGATTCTGCTTTTGCGTTCAATACGGCTTGGAAGTTAGTATTTTTGGAGTCGGCTTTACCTAAATTAACTCCACCCATTTGTTTTAATAACCCCTTGCTAGCTTCTGTTGCCCGTACATCAAATGAACTTTTTGCTGCACCGGCCCCAGTTTTTAATGCAAGTTTTGATACGGCCCCCCATGCACCTCCTTTTGAGGCGCGATCTTTTAACCATTCATTGTTTGCAGCCGCATTGCCTGCGCGCCCCAACGTTTGCGTCAGCGCTCCCCCTACTCCACCCATAAGCATTCCACCGGCGGCACCAGTCAGCCAGTTTGTGGCAGTTCCAATCATATTTGATCCTTTCGTTGACTCTTTTTTAGCGATACTGATGGTTGCGATAATCATACCGATAACAATAGTGAAATTGATAATCATAACAATATCACTTTTGTTTCCATCATTTAACAATCGCGCCCAACTGGCAGTATCCCCTTGTTCTGGTACAATTTTTTCAACTAAAACCAATGTTGCCCATGTCATGAACATATATATCGGTCCAAACAAACATTGGCCCATAAGAGTGTCCCACCACTCTTTGGACTTACCTTTTAATTGAGGAAATGCAAATTGCATGAACGCAATTGGAGATAACACCATAAGGAAAATGAGGGTGATATATCGTATGATAAACATCGCACTGACAGCAAAAAATGAAATTGCAATAATAAGAAAAATAAGTGCCGCAAACAAATTAACAATAAGTCTTTTGCTGGTGCCTGTTGTTTGATCAACATTTGCGTCTACAGAATTTAATGAGTCCTTCCCCCATATTGAGGTAACTTTTAATGCTCCCATAAATGCACCAGACATACTTGGTGTAGTATCAGTTTCTCCTGTCTTTGAGACTTTCCCCCCTTCAATTATTGAATTATAGAAACCAATTGTTGCGATATTTGAAGCATCAATAATTACTTTTGTAAAAAATAAACTGAAATTAAGCAATATTGATGTAATAACAATTCCAACAACTAATTTTTTAGCATCACCACCAATACCAAGTATTTTTTTCATCCCCTCCCAAATGAGTAGAAATATAAAACCAAGATTCATGATATCCCGGACTACTACCCATACAACGTTAATTCCTGTGATTCCAGCAACATTTTCCTTAAAATCTAGAATTGTTATTTTCAATACCCAATCTAACAATACCCCCGCTAGCCACAATAACCACCCCATTATTGTCATAATGAGATAGGCAAATGGTGCTAATACAGCGCTCAGAACATTATTCCAAGCAAAACCAATTAGACTCCATCCTTCTTCTGCATGTGCAAACCTAAACGGTATAAAAACCGTTACAAGAAGGACGAGTATTCCTATGTGCAAGAAAAACTTTTTCATTGGTTATGGAGTTGGCAGAATCTCATTAGGGTTAGTTGTTGGTGGGGTGTATTTATCCTTGTATTTATTAGTATTCTGATCAATTTCATCATCGGTCGGGGGAACATATATTGCCGGACCGTTTGGAGTAAGTTCTGCTGGTGTAGTTGATGCAACGGTATCTCGTGCTTTCTGGTTTTCTTGTAATGTTTCTGGTGATCCCTGAGCCATTTTTTCTATGAGAGTTCGTGCTCCATTTGTGGCATCAGACTCACTTGTTCCTCGTAATCCATTTTTAATACCACCAACAACTTGTATAAATAATTGTTGCGTCAAAGCACTCACAATTTGGTTGATATCATTAGTTAACTCTAGTTGAGTAACAGGGCTACTGACGACTTTGTTGAGTTGGTTTGAAATAACACTTCCTGGTGTTACCACCTCTTTGTCTCCTGGAGCACAATTCTCTTCCCCTAAACCTCCATCAATAGCAGTTGTTGTGGTTTCGTATTCAGTACAGACAGGGGGTGATTTTGTAAAGTCTGTTTTTCCTGGCTTACATTGTGCTTCAGTACTGTTGTTTAATACCCCGTTGCCATTTACTGTTGCTTGTCGTGCTGCTCCCTTCTTGCATCTCTCAAAAGAGAAAAATCCATTACCACGGTTTAACTGATCATTATATTTTTTTGTCTGACCCATAATCTGTGTCTCTAAATCATTTTTTGCCAACATGTATGCTCCATATGGGTTATTTTGAACATTTTGGGTCACACTGAACCAGGCATCCCACCCTCCCTGATTAAAGTCATTTGTAAATGCATCATAGTTTGATATAACCCTATCAACTGTACAGGCGTACTGAGGTTGTTGGTCATTAATATAATTTTTAGCTAAAGCAAGGCGCACCTGAGCTTGAAATGGGCTACAGAGTTTATTGAGTACTGAATTTTCTGAAAGCATTTTTGCTGCGATAGTATCCCCCACATTTAGGAAAAAATCATCAGGGTTTGTTACATATGCAGGGTTTCCCTTAAAACCACTGTTAATCCAGTTCACGGTTTGGGCAGTAAGACCACGAATAATTTGACGGGCAACAAAGATTGCTAAAGGTTTAGCGACAAATTCTTTAAGATTAAAAATAGTTGAGTTGCCTGCGCTAATAGTTGTTGCACCGGCTGTCGTTCCACCAAGAACTGAATTAAGTGAGTGAAATGCGGTGTTGAGCCAGTCTGCAACAGGTATTCCCGCATCAGTTTTTTGGGGTTTTGTGAGAAAAAATAAAGGAACCAAAAGGATAATGATAAAACTTCTCAATAATATTTTTTTTTGTCTCTGTGCAAAAGAAAAAAGAGGCATAGTAGTGTCTATAGTATACACTATATTATGTTGCACAAACTAGTATATCTGTTGAAAAGTTAAGTCGAGATTATTTTTTAGATTCAAAATAAATACCAAGATCTTTAATGGCAGATGTGAGGTCTTGAGTGTGTTGATCATATTGACTTAATCCAGCGAAACTTTTAACAGGATCTTTTGCTAATTGTCGTAATGATTGAACATTGGATAGGACGTTTGAAAGTGAGTTAATAAGTGCGAGATGTAGGTCTACTGCATCATTTGGTATGGAGACATGTTTCATGTCAGTTATCATACTACCAAGATTATTAATAATCGGGTCTAGTTTTGCAAGATCACTTTCAAGTCCTGTTTGGGTAGCTTTTTCAACAATAGTTTGGACATCACCATATTTTTCGGTTGATCTTTTTTGCATGATTTGCATCAAGGCAATTTTATATGTTTCAACCGTCTGTAAATCTGATTTTTGGCTTATAATAAGGTCTTTTTCGGTATATTGAACACCTGTGGCATCAGTATAGTTTGTAGCAGATAGTGTGTTTTGAGTGATCTGGTTAATATCATCTTCGGTCACTGTGCCTTTTTGGTTTTTAAGAATGAGATATTGGGCCATGAAATCCTTGGCGAGTTGTCCGGTGAGCGTTCCATCATCGGTAGTGGTTGCTGTTTCATCACTGACGAGGATAATAGTTTTTTCTGAACTAGTGGAGTTGCCAAGTATGTTCTGCCAATCAGCAATATGGTCATTATTTGCGTTGAGGATTGCAGAAATATTGCTTTTTTTCAAATCTGTCGGTGTAGCACGGCTAAAAATAATGACAGAAGCGATAATTCCGAGACATATAATGAGTACTCCAAGTATATTTCGACTGGGCATGTGAATAGTATAGCACACACATATATGAAAACTGATATACTATGTATATGAAAAATATTTTTATTTCACTTTTTTTATTCATGTTCCTGTGCGGGGTAATGTTGCCATTTGGCATCGTTTCCGCTGGGACAATTGGACCTGCACCATTTAATGCAGGCGGGCAACTTTCAGCCGGATGGACAAATAATGGTGGTGGATGGTATTACAGCAATACAGGAGGATATTATTCAAATAAAGAAGGAACAATTCAGAGTTACACATCTGATGGGTTTGGTTTAGCAATGTCACAACAGGGACAGGTAGAGGTTTTAGGTACAGCAGACTCTGGTGGTGACACTATGACTGGTATTTATATATACAATAACTACGATAAATCATTCCAAAAAACAAATGATTCAAATTTTGCGACACTTGCAACAGCTAATCGTGTGGCGCAGATTTTTAATGGGACAGTCATTAGTTTGTTTTTGGATGATAATGGTCCATACAGAACAGTTAATATAGGAGCATTTCCTCCAGGACAGACGAGTATTTTGCCAGAAAACCTTGTTCCAGAATATACAATACAGGTTGGTAAATATAGGGGTAATGCTGCCGCAATCGCTCGTGCTTTTCGTTTATATCCATATGATCAGGCCAAATCAATGATTCAGGCAGAAATCAACGCGGCAAATGGAACTGGAACTGGAGGGGGCGGTACAGGAGGAGGTACGGGTGGCGGAGGTACTGGAAGTGGAGGAACCAATCCAGCAGGTGGGAATCAGCCAACAACGGCTGTAGAACAAAAAATACGGTCAATTGCAACACGTATGTACAACGATTATTTTGACGCATACAACCGTGCATCAGGACTGACAAGAAATACATCATCAACCGGTAGTACGGGTAGCACAGGCGGTTCACTTCCTACAAGTGATTGTTATGTGTTTAATGTTAATTTGAAATTAGGTGATACTGGTGATGGAGTAATTGCATTAACACAGGTACTTGTTGATGAAAGTTTGTTGACAGAAGTGACTGATACGTTTGATCAACAAGTTTTTGATGCGGTTGTTGCCTATCAGGAAAGATATACAGATGAGATTTTGGCACCAAGTAACCTGACCAAAGGGACAGGTATTGTGGGAGCAAATACACGGGCGTATTTGAATGCATTGTGTGAACAAATTGATACAACTGATGGTGGGAGTACTGTATCAGGGGAACCTGTGGTCAATTTAACACTTTCAAACGGTCAAACTATTGGAACATATAATACCGGCGACACAATTTCATATAAACTTTCAATGCAAAATGTCACATCTGTTGATTCGTTCTATAACACGATTCCTAATGACACATGTGTTGGTGGATCAATAGGTGGAGAACAGAAACCATGGATCGTGAATAGAGTGGTATCAAATAGCACTTTGAGTGAGACAGTAAAATCATGTCAGGCGGGCTCAACATATGTCATTAGTGTAATTGGTACAAATAACACAACAGGAAAAATCAGTGCATCATCTATTTCCGTATATATTAGATAATAATTAATACAATCAATAAAAAAACATCCTGTGTTATCAGGATGTTTTTTTATTGAGGAGTGTACATAATGTAAACCATGTGTTTACATCTATGTCTTCTGCGCGACATTTTTGGTTGAGACCAAGTTTTTCACAGGCATGGATTATGATCTCACGAGGGTACAGTGATGATAGGTTTGAAACAAGTTGTTTTCGTTTGTGAGCAAATCCTGCATGAAGAATTTCAAAGAATTCTTTTTCTAAGATGTTTCCAAATCTTTGTTTAGATATTGAGTCAATATCTATAACAGCAGAATCAACTGTAGGTGCAGGACTAAATGATCCCCTGCCGACTGTTCTCACATAGGTTGGTGTTCCATATGCTTTAATACTGAGAGATAACAAACTCTCTTTGTTGTCACGAGCAATAATTCTGTCGGCTACTTCTTTTTGAACAAGAAGAGTCATACTTGTTGGGTTGTAGTTTGTTTCTAGAAATAGACGTATAAGTTGTCCGGTAATGTAATATGGGATATTTGCAATCAGGCGATATGGACGAGTAACTATTTTTTCAAGAGAAGTTTCCATAATATCTCCATGAATCAATACCAACTGCCCAGATTTAATTTCTGACGGATATTTTTCTTGTAATTCTGGTATGAGGCGATCGTCTTTTTCTACTGCGACTACCTGTGCACCACGAGCAAGGAGTGCCGAAGTCAAGGTTCCCCTACCTGGTCCCACTTCCAATACAGTTTCATTTTTGGTAACACCAGAGGCAACAACAATATCATCAACTATTTTTGTTGATGTCAGAAAATTTTGACCTAATGATTTTTTTTGAAACATAATGTGTAACTTATTTTTAATTTTGTTGGAATCATATTTTTTTGAAACTACAAGTTTTGTGAGACTTCGCAGGCGATTTAGAAAACAACGACGAAATGCGTTAGCCCGAAGCATTGTCTGAGGCAGTAGCCGAGTTTGCGAAAGGGCAAGCATTGAGGAGATTGTTTTCTGAGAGCGCCGAGGTAAGGAAAATCGCACCAGCGATTTATCCGGTCTCTAAAAAATTGTAGTTTCAAAAAGATTAAGGACAATTAAGAGAACTTAAAAGTCTATACTAAACAATGGCTTTCTCTCAGATACATTACCATATCCTTCCCTTTCTATATACTGTTCTGGAATATCAGCCAGAAACTCTGAGGGAGCGTTGACATGTTGTGTTCCAAAAATAGTACGCGTTTGGGCATATGTCAAAATAACTTTTGCACGGGCACGAGTAATGGCAACATAAAATAAACGACGCTCTTCTTCGCTATCCTCCCCTGTTTTTTTTGTATCACCAAAACCTTTGTGCGGGAATAAATCTCCCTCTAACCCAGCAATGAAAACATAATCAAATTCTAGTCCTTTAGATGAATGAACTGTCAGCAACCTAACTCCTTTTTTATTTTCATCTAACTCATCCTGATCACTCATTAATGCACTATCAGTTAAAAATTTTTCAATACCCCCTTCGTTTTCATACTGGTCATACACAACAGACAATGAAACCAGTTCCATAATGTTTTCTAACCGCTCGGTATCTTCTTCTAATCCTGTTTTGTATAGTTGATCCATACCAGTCCGTTCAATAATATACCGTAATGATTCACTTGGTTTACGTGACAAAATGACATCTCGGCACTCCCGTAACATTCCACGGAAATTTTCTAATTTCAGTTGCGTGCTTGGTGGGAGTTCATTTTCTCTACCATCTAAGATTTTTTCAACAGTTACTTTTCCCAATCCTCGTGCGGGGGTATTTATAATACGACTGAAATCTGTTGTGCTTTCAGGATTCAAAGCAAGTTTGACGTAGGAAATGATGTCTTTAATTTCTTTTCGCTCAAAAAATTTTGTTCCGAGCATGTGATATGACACACCGCATGATACAAATGCTTCCTCTAATGCTCGGGATTGGAAATTTGCCCGATATAATACCGCGATTTCATCTGGATTTATTCCAGATTCTATCAACTCTTTGGATTTAATAGCGATAAACTGGGCCTCATCAGTTTCGTTTCGTGCTTCGTACAGCCCGATTAATTCACCCGTTTGATTTTCAGTGAATAATTTTTTAGGAATCCTGAAGTTGTTTTTAGATATGATTTCATTTGCAACTGCCAAAATGTTTTGTGTTGACCGGTAGTTTTGTTCCAGAAAAATTGTTTGAACAGTTGGGTATGTGTGTTCAAAATGCAACATGTTTTTAATTTCTGCTCCTCGCCAACTATAGATATTTTGATCGGTGTCTCCAACCACACAAAGGTTGTTGTGTTTCTGTGCCAGTATCTCTACGATCTTGTTTTGAACAGTGTTTGTGTCTTGGTATTCATCAATATGAATATATTGAAAACGGTTTTGATAATAATCCCGAACATCAGGGTACGTCTCCAGCAGAAATAACATTTTTAATAATAAATCATCAAAATCCAACGCATGCTCTTTTTTTAATACATCCTCATATCTTTGCCAGACTTTTTTTGTTAATTCTGATGTGTAGTCGTATGCACCTCGTTGGATGTATTCAGTCATACGTACCCCCCTTCCCTTTTCTTTGCTGATAATGTTTTGTATTTTTTCCAGATGTTCTTTTGGATCAACACCAACGTAGACAAGTGCATCCTTCAAAACTTTTTTTGAGTCTGATTTGTCAAATATATTAAAATGCCGAGGAAGGTTAAACAGTGGGGCGTTTTCTTTTATAATTCGCACACCCAAAGCGTGGAATGTACAGATAAGAGGTGTTCTGTGTCCCAAATGTGCAAAACTAGTATCATCTGCAAGCAATCCAAGCACACGGTCTCTCATTTCTTTGGCAGCTTTGTTTGTAAACGTAATTGCCAGGATTGATTCAGGGGCAATACCAAGTGATATAAGGTGGAGAATCCGGTGGGTAATCGTCTTGGTTTTACCCGCTCCTGCTCCTGCAACAATAAGTACTGGTCCATCAGTCGTTACCACCGCCTTTTTTTGGGCAGGATTAAGAGAATCAAGATAAGTCATTGTGAGATTATAACATAGGCACCTGCTTGACTGTGTGGATAGGGTCTATATAATAGTATACATACGGTAGAGGCACCCGTATGGCTACATAGAGCCATATTTTAGGTGATTTCCAGAATATATCTTAATTTTAGCTTATTATAGGCATGCACCAAGAGCCCCGTACTCGCTCTGGTCTAAAAATCACACCTTCTCATTTTGGTGTGGGATTAGATGAGTTAGGGGTTACCATAGCGACACGAATCATTTCTTCACTCTTTACTCTCGTGTTGGTACTGTTTCCGTTTACAACGGATGCTTTTGATTTTTCTATATTATGGAATCTATTTTCACCAGGTAATGCTGTTGCAATAGATGATGCTGTACCAAATTCACAAAACATGGCTTTGTTACAGGCGTCACTATCTCCTGATGGTTCAGCATCATCAACCAAAGGAGATATCTCTATTGTGAACGGAGTTGCATTGTTACCAGAAACACAGGCTCCAACTCCAGATGGTAAAGATCATACAATTGCGGGATCAGACCAAATTAGTTTATACGTCGTGCATTCGGGAGATACATTACCTGCAATTGCTAAAATGTTTGGGGTGACTGTTAACACGATTGTGTGGGCAAACGATTTGAAAGGAAAAACTATTACCCCGGGTCAGACACTGGTTATTTTGCCTATTTCTGGGGTACAACATACAGTTAAAAAAGGAGATACGTTACAAAGTATCGTTAAATTATACAAGGCAGATATGGAAGAAGTCTTGCAATATAACAACCTAGACCAAAATGCTAAATTAGCAATTGGGGATGAAATTGTTATTCCTGATGGAGAAATTGCTCCAACAAAAACAACCACTACTACAAAACCAAGTACCTCTGGTGTTGGGGTTAAAGGTTCGTCAAACCCTGTATATGATGGATATTATATGCGTCCAATTGTTGGAGGAATAAAAACACAAGGTATTCATGGGCATAATGGAGTTGATCTTGCATCATCATACGGGACAACTATTATGGCTTCTGCGTCAGGTAAAGTGATTATTGCAAAAAGTGGCGGATGGAATGGTGGATATGGTTCATATGTTGTTATTAGTCACTCAAACGGTACTCAAACATTGTACGGACACTTAAGTGCAGTAACGGTTTCTGTTGGAGATGAAGTCTCCCAGGGGCAAACAATCGGACGAATGGGTTCTACAGGCAAATCCACAGGGGTGCACGTACACTTTGAAATTCGTGGAGCACGAAATCCATTCTAGTATTTTTTTGGGCGATATTGTAACGACTCTAAAATATGGTCAGTCGTAATATCTTCACTTTTATCAAGATCTGCAATTGTTCGAGCTAGTTTGATAACACGATGGTAGGCACGGGCTGAAAGATCATGATGTTTTGCTGATTTGTTTAATAAATCTTTAACTTTGTCTGATAAATGTATTTGAGTTACTAAATCTTTTGGAGATAACTCTGCGTTCGTTTTTGTTTTTAATCCTGCCTCTCCGTATCGTTTTTCTTGAGTTTGTCGTGCGTGTTGTACTCGTGCTCGGATTTTTTCTGTTCGTT
>JAUPVF010000005.1 GCA_030917185.1 Patescibacteria group bacterium | reverse complement strand
CTTCGGGTCGAACCTGCGCATGCACGACAAAAAAATCCAAGAAAACCCTTCTTTTCCTTTCTCGGCGCTATGCGCCGCGCTTATGAATTCCCGCCAAAAAAATGCGAGTTGTATCTGTGCTGCGGGACTTGGGGTCGAACCAAGATGGCGACTTTCAGAGAGTCGTATCCTACCATTAGATGATCCCGCAATGATTTATAATACCAGACCTAGCATACCTAAAAATTGCTTTTTTTACAAGAAAAAAGGGCGGCACAACTCGGAGAAAATTGTGGCGCGCCCGTGAAATTGAGGCTCGGGGGAAAACCTGCTGTACAAGCAAGTATCCTGAGAGCAACCACATATATTATACATCACATACAAAATAATCGCAACCAAGCACGGGCTGATTATTTTTTGTGTTTCAAAACTGCCTTAATAAATGCAGAAAACAATGGATGTGGGTGGAGTGGACGAGCCTTGAATTCTGGATGGAATTGGGTGCCAAGGAAAAATGGGTGCACATCCTGTGGTAACTCAGCAATCTCCATCAATCGCCCATCAGGTGACGTACCAGAAAATACCATGCCATGTTTTTCTATTTCCTCTATAAATGCTGGGTTCACTTCATATCGGTGGCGATGTCTTTCGGAAATCGTATCTGTCCCATATGCATTCTGTGCATGTGTTCCCTTTTTCAGTTGTGCCGGATATGCACCAAGTCGCATTGATGCACCATATTTATTATCCTCCAATAATTTTTTCTGTTCGGGCATAATATCAATCACCACATGGGACCCCTGTGAATTTATTTCTGCCGTATGTGCATCCTTCCAACCAATCACGTTTCGGCAAAACTCTATTACCGCTAACTGCATACCATAACACAAGCCTAAATACGGAATTTTATTTTTCCGTGCAAACTCAATAGCCATAATCACTCCTTCTATACCGGACTCGCCAAAACCACCGGGCACAATAATACCATCATACTCTGACAAATTTTTTACTTTTTTTGGATCAGTTTCATATTCTTTAGAATTAATCCATACCAACTCGGGACGCGCACCTTGCCAGTACGATGAAAACTTCACTGCTTCAATAACAGAAATGTAGGCGTCAGATAACACAAAATCACCAGTATCAAAATACTTCCCCACAACCGCAATTTTAATATCGGTTTTATAATTTTTTGATTTATTTACAAACTGTTTCCATTCTGTCAGATCACCATTGGCGCCTTTTGGTCGCATGTGCAAGGTTTTCAAAATCACTGATCCGATTTTATCTTTTTCAAAATTAAGCGGCACATCATACACACTTTTTATATCCGGTGCTGAAATAACATTCTCCGCAGGAAGAGAACATGAAAAGGCGATTTTTTCTTTGCGTTTGAAATCAAGTGGAAGTGGACCGCGAGCAATGATGACATCCGGCTGTACACCATACGAGTTCAACTGGCGAACAGCGTTTTGTGTGGGACGAGTTTTCATTTCACCAAGCGACCCCGGTACTGGCAAATACGATACCATAACAAACATCACATCTTGCGGATATTTAACTTTCAATATACGTGCCGCTTCAATAAACATAATGTTCTGGTAATCACCAATTGTTCCACCGATTTCAATCAAAGATACATCTGACTCATGTGTATCCGCTGCCTTTTTCCATCGACGCATAATTTCCTCGGTGATAAATGGTAGAGGGTCAACACATTTTCCCTTGTAGCCCATGGCGCGCTCTTTTTGGATGATGTGATAATAAATCGTACCAGATGTCATGTAGTCACTTGATTTCAAATCAAGTTCCAAAAATCGTTCATAGTTGCCCATGTCCTGATCTGTTTCTAGTCCCGAATCAAGCACAAACACCTCTCCGTGCTCGGTTGGATTCATTGTACCCGCATCTACATTCAAATAAGGGTCAACCTTGATTGGGTTGACCTTAAAACCTTTACTTTGAAGGATCTTTCCGATAGACGATGATGCGATTCCCTTGCCTACTCCTGACATAACTCCACCAACAACAAAAATGTATTTATGATTTTTCTTTTTCATACGACCCTCCATTAAAAATTAATAATATACCCCATCCTAATAACCCACGAAGGGTGTACTAGACTTTGAGGTATTTACGAACTGCCAGAAAACTTGATACTGACCCGATGGCAATACCTGACAGCATGATAATGAGAAAGATTTGTCCAAAATGAGATGTGTAATAATGGAACACATTAAGCCCAACGAAAAAATCTTGAGTTGTTTTGCCAAGCCATAATGTAACGGGATAAAACAAAATAAGAGTAATGAGTCCCGACACAAATCCATACAATGCACCAGCGACAAAAAATGGTCCGCGAATATAGCCGGTACTTGCGCCCACCAACCGCATAACAGAAATTTCTTCTTTGGACATGAAAATAACTAAACGGAGTGTATTAAATGTAATCAAAATGGAAATAACAATAAGGAGAATGGTCAAAATAAAACCAAGACGATTTGCTGATGTGATGATTTTACCCAGCCGGTCAATCGCGTCTTTGTTCTGACAGTAATTTACCTTATCAATACTCTGGAACTTGCTTTCTAGTGAATTACAATCGGAACCCTTTAATCCAAAGAAATTAACAATACTTTCATATTGTGATGGATCTTTTGCTCGGACATTCAAACTTGCACCAAGTGGGTTTTCACCTAGTTCATCCAACGCCTGCAATGTAAACTGATCGTTTTCGTGTCGTTTTTTGAAATTTTCTAGTGCTTGTTCTCGGGATACGTACTCAACCGGTGCCACCACCTGAGGAAGTTTCTCTAGATCATTTTTTATAGACAAAATATCGCTTTCGTCTGCTGTATTTACAAAATAAACATTAATATCAACTTTGTCTTTAATCTGGTTAAGTGTAGATGTCAAAATTGCACCAGAAAAAATAGTGGAGCCAATGACAAATAATGTCACCACCATGACCAAAACAGAGGACAATGACACGAAGCCATTGCGCCAAAAATTAAAGAAACCTGTTCGTATGATTCGTTTGATTGTAATCCAGATCATGTTTTTTATATTATATACCTCCCCGACTGATCGTCTCTAATAATCCGACCATTTTCCATGGTGACTACGCGTTTACCCAATGAGTCAATCACTCCTTTGTTGTGTGTTGTCAGTATAACTGTTGTTCCTAAATCATTAATTTTTTTCAAAATCTGAACAATATCGTATGTGTTGAGTGGATCAAGGTTTCCTGTTGGCTCATCTGCAATAATCACATCTGGCTGATTGACGATTGCCCGAGCGATTGCCACGCGTTGTTTTTCTCCCCCAGATAATTCCCCGGGGAAGTTCCATATTTTTTTACCCAAATCAACCAGTTCAAGCACATGCGGAACGTCTGCTTCTATTTCGTCATCTGTCCTGCCTGCCGCCTCCATAGCAAAGGCAATGTTTTCGTATACATTTTTATGTGGCAATAGACGAAAATCCTGAAAAACCACACCAACTTTTCTACGAAAATCATTAATTTCATTTTTACGTAATGTATGAATATCAGTTGATTCAAAAAAAACTTTTCCATCACTTGGCCTCTCTTCTGCCAAAAACATTTTAAGCAATGTGGTTTTTCCTGCTCCACTATGACCAACAATAGAGACGAATTCTTTTGGTTCAACAGAAAACGACACATCTTCTAGGGCAACAGAATTGTCTGGATATATTTTTGAGACACGATCAAAATAAATCATGTATTTAGTATACCGCATGCACACCCCCTACGCAAAACATGATTTTGGGTATAAAAAATGTCCCGAACTGGTTCAAACACCAGTTCGGGACAAGGGATCAAAAGAAAAAGATTTGAGGAAAAGTTACAGGGCAACTGCCTCACGGAGGCCAAGATCTGAGCCAGCATCATTCACACCATACGCATCTAAACTCACCTCGTCGATGCCAAGACTGAAGCACATGCTCGGCACATCACCGTCGAAATCACGGGAGCCTGTACAAAAAGTAACCCCTCGGACATCAAGATTGCTCCCTGTCTCCAGAAAATACCTAATCTCGAGAATCATCCTCTCAAGGAAAGTTATCCCGATTTTTCCGTCAGGGTCAACTTGATGGGTGGACTTGTTGAGATACTTTTTGTCCGGCTCCACACCATTACGAACCCACGTAGCATAACCCATTACAGATGTGCGAGTATTGACTGTCACATCCTTATCCGGGTCATCCGTGTACACCCCAACTTGAAACAAAGTCCGCATTACCGCGAGTGTACTGTTCATGGTTATACCTTGGGCGACAAATATGAGTCTCCAATAACCTTCGATTGGTCTTGGCGGGATGACCACTGACGAAAAGTCCGTGGTGATGCCAAAATTATCAAGATAAAACTTCTCCCACTCCACCCGCACTTCGGCAAACTCATCTCTGACAATCTCAAACACCTCCAGCAATTTTTTGCGGAGGACAGTGTTCTTGTTCGTGATCAGGTGCTGCACCTGCTCGAACGAAAGTTTCGCCAGCACGCCAGCGATGAAGCCGGCGAGAGTGATAACCATTTCCAGTGTCGGCAACTTCTTGGTCGCCGAGGTCTGTCCTGCCTTTTTGTTTTTCGGCATTTTGTTCCTCTTTCTTTCTCTGACAAAGTAACAAGCCGGATTCTCCGGCTTGTTCTGTTACAATTAGACACCTGATAATACTTTTTGTCAACTAAAATTTTATTTTAAGTATTTTTCGGCTTCAATAAACTCGTCCAATCCGCCATTTAATACCTTTTCCACATTGCCTGTTTCTGCCCCCGTACGATGGTCTTTGACCATTTTGTATGGATGGAGGACATATGACCTAATCTGACTTCCCCACTCTATCTGAGTAGTTTTAGACACGTACATGCCCTTTTCTTGGGATACCCGATCCTCCTCTAATGCCTTGTATAATTTGCCGTACAAAATCTGCATTGCTTTTTCTTTGTTCTGCGCCTGACTACGTTGGTTATCACTTTGGGCAGCGATATTTGTCGGAATATGCACAACCCGAACAGCCGTTTCTCGTTTATTAACATTCTGTCCGCCCGGACCACTTGACCTTGAAAATTCTACTCTCAATTCATCCTCTGGTATTTCAAAATCAGTTATTTTCTCAAACTCTGGGATAACCTCTACCATAGAAAATGATGTGTGCCGTTTCTGTGATGCATTGAATGGAGAAATGCGCACCAGACGATGAACACCTGATTCATTTTTTAATGTACCATATGCATGCTTACCAACTATTTCAATAGTGACATTTCGATACCCCCCATGATCATTTTCATTTTGATGAACCATTGATACAGAAAAATTGTGTTGTTCGCAAAACTTAAGATACATATTGATTAAGATTGCAGAAAAATCTTCGGCATCATCACCACCTGCTCCAGAAAAAATTGTCATGAGCGCGTTACCTGCGTCATACTTACCCTCACCGGCAATTTCCGCTTTCAATTCTTGAATACGACGAATTACCCCTTGGGCACGATCTTTATCTGCCCAGAAGTTCGTATCACTCATTGAGTTTTCTAGCACCTCTAACTCTTTTTTTAATTCATCCATGGAGCCAGAGGCGAGAGTCGAACTCGCGACTTACCCCTTACGAAGGGGTTACTCTACCAACTGAGTTACTCTGGCAAAAAAACTGGAGCCGTTGACCGGGATTGAACCGGTGACCTCGTCATTACCAATGGCGTGCTCTACCAACTGAGCTACAACGGCTTTAATTTTTGTTTTATAAATCTTCTACCTGCTGAAGTACAGCATACAAACTTACTTTTGAAATGGTATTACAAATTAACCCTATTTGCAATCTAACGTCGTGGTATGAATGATTTAGATTAGATATAATAAATACATGAAAAAAAAGATTGGTACAATCCTCCTTTTGTGTGTTGGCGTCATATGCGCAGTTAGCATATACACAACCATGACAAACACACCACAGACTGAATTGGTTGCAAAGGAAGATTTTTACTATCAAGAAATCAAAGATTCAAAAAATACATTCAAACAACTTACACGACTTGCTCAACAACAACTCGCATCAGTTGTATCGTCAGATGAACATATCCTCATCCCCGCAACATTTACTCGGCAAGAACATCCACTGACCTGTGAAATCGCCTCGCTTCGCATGGCACTCAATGTATTTCAACACGACGTCACAGAGGAAGATTTGTTGTATAAATTAAAATTTGATGTCCAAACCCCACGAACATCAAAAAACATATGGGGTGACCCAGATAAAGGGTTTGTAGGTGATGTTGATGGTTCTGTTCGTCATGGCACTGGTTATGGCACATATGACACCCCGATACGTGACGTCGCACTATATTATAGAAACGCAGAACGTTTACAAAAAGCAACCCTCTCTGGAATTATCACGGAAATTGAATCAGGTAATCCGGTAATTGTCTGGGGACTTTTGGCATCAAAAAATCCTCTCTATTGGAAAACAAAACACGACAAAACCGTTGAGGCATTTTATGGCGAGCATGCTCGTGTCCTTATCGGCTACACAGGAACAAAAACCAACCCTCAAGAAGTAATTCTAATGGATCCTCTATATGGAAAGATAAAAATGGACACCAGTCTGTTTATACAAGAATGGAAAGAATTAAATAACCGAGCAGTCGTGGTGTATAAAAACTAAAGTTTATTGTAGTAGTTTTCTAACCCATCATATGTTTCTTGTGCAAGAGTAGAAATCGTCTCCTGACGCACTGTTGTATCAGTAAACCGTTTTTCGTATATATAACCATATTCAATAAGTACACTTGCAACATGTGACGTGTTATTTGCGCCGACAGCAATGAGACGAGGATCCTCCACAAAAGGATTCCGTGTTGAAAGTGCTGTATTAATATCACTCGTCGCACGTAGACGTGAATACAACGAACGAGCAATAGACACAGACTGTGTACTGTTATTATATTCTCGCGAAGGCACGTAAATAGTAAACCCAACATATTTCCCTGGAACTGTCGTACGTCTCCGTGCAACATCATCAAAATGTATATGGAGCATGAGATCAATGTTGTTTTCATTTGCCCATTTTGTAATACCATACAACCGCATTGCAACATCTTTGGGAACGGAGTTATGCTTCATTGTGCCAGTTGGTGAATGACTAATACCCAATAATACCGACACTATTTCTGTGTGCCGTGCATCCTGCATCCAAGAATATATATCACCTTGATTATGCTTAAAATATTCTTCAAAAACAGGATTCCATCCTTGTGTATCACGAGTCATAATAACTTCATACCGAGGATTTTTTGAGAGTAGTTGTTCCACCTGTGTCCCTAATTGCACTGCCAAATCACGCTCCATGAGATCATGATAATATGTCCCCCCAGACTGAGGTTCATGCCCTGGCACAATAAGGATACGAATTTTTTGTGGTACATTACTATGTGATGCAAACAGGTTATTTCTGTCAGAACCAAACCAATCCCCCGCACGATATGCCGGATATAAAAAAATAAATATAAAAACACCAACAATAAATCCTGACCATTTTTTTGATACGGAAATTATTTGTGTCTTTTTTTTATGATGATGCGACATATTCCACTTACATATTATATTCCTTTGGTCAGTGGAACAATCACATATCCACGAGACTCTATTTCAGTAAACACTGCGTCCAAAATATCACCTGTAATAGTATCCCCCATATGCATCAAATATATTGTCCCAGGAGAAACATGTGCCAATATCCGCTGTGTTACACTTTCATTTGTTTCCCCTGATGCCTCTTTCCAGTCCAACGCATCAACTGTCCAATATACAGATTGATACCCCGCACCATATGCCACTGTTCGCACACGAGCATCCCTATCACCATATGGTGCACGAAAATATGGTTGCGATGATACTCCGGTGATTTTGACAAGTTCTGTGTTCATACGAACCAATTCGTTTGTTATCTCATCATCAGACAATGCGGTTAATTTAGGATGATCGTATGTATGATTAAAAATCTCATGCCCATCATGTACGATTTTACGAACTAATTCGGGGTACTTCACTACTGTCTGCCCAGTCAAGAAAAAAGTTCCTGTCACATGATGTTTTTTCAATACATCTAATATACTCTGTGCAGATTGGATGGTACTCCCACCATCAAAGGTGAATATGACTTGTTTTTTAGTTGTATCACCACGAACAATTTCTGTCGTACTTGCGTGGGGTCGGGACACAACTGGCATCTTTACCGTAGTGTCCGGGATACGTGGTGTTGGCTGTGCAGATTTTGCTACACGATATATATACCAAAAGGAAACCACTAATAAAACCAAAGCAACAACAAGGATGTAATATTTTTTCATTTCTTTTTTTGGTATTCAACTATCTTTCCCATCTCAATTTCAATAGAATCAGCAAGACGCAGGTTTTTTATCTGAGAGGGAGACAACAGTGGATAATGTGCTATCTCATCAATATATAACGAAATATCAGTAAGATCATTTTCTGTTGTTCGCCAATTCAGATAATTAAAATGATTAAGATCAAATAACCGAGAATACTCGCGTAACGTTTTCACACCTGTCTGCAAAAAATACTCATGGAAATATGACATGGCTAACTCCCGAGTTGTTTTATATATTGGTTCACGATATCGCAATACCCCATGATTCGTTTTAGAAATCGCACCAAAACAACCAAACTGTTTGAACACCACAACAACATGATCATCATCGTATGGTTTTTTGACTGACCTTAGATCCATAATCCGTGGTGTATAACCATGGAACTCCAACAAGAGAAAAGCGAGCATCGCCCCCTCCATACAGTGGGCGGTATTGTGTTTTATCACTTCTCGCGGTGACAGGCAGGTATCCCCGTTCTCTTCAAAATTAAATGGAATAGAATTAAGATAATTCTGAATTTTTGATGGTGTATTTAATTTTCGAAACAATTTAATTTCTTCTTTTGTATAGATTTCTGTGTGCATTATATAAAATAATAACACAAAAAATCTCTCGTTTTTGTTACCCGCATACCTCTATAGTAAACATGCCACTTTGACCAGATAAAATATTTCTGTCTCCACTATTAACCCATATTGTATACACTGTACTAGGATCTAAATAAACAGATTTATTTGTTATGGAACTGTAAATTTTCCCCGCTTCCCATTCATACTGTTTACTATCAGCCCGTACGTCACCGATTTGTGCTGACATACTTGGAGTGTGCACCGATAAACTTACAGTAGGAGTAGAGGTTGGTACGTCCCACTTTATTAAAACACGATCTCCCAGACAAAATTTTTCATTTTCTTTTGGACTAAAAACAACTATTTTTTCTTTTTCCTCTACATATACTTTTTTATCTTTGCTCATGAGAAAATCAACCACTTTCGGCACCCACATATTTTGAGTTACCAACAACCCCAAACCAATAATAATTAAAACGAGTAGAAAAATACGAATTGATTTTATGTATTTCATACAAAAATTATACCACGATTATAAATTATTATTTAGTCAGAGGTTTTCCGATAGTGTTATCATTGTAATCCATAGCCAGTCAATAGACCATATGTCATAAAAATTACTCCCACTATAATAAGTATTGTACCTATTATCTTGTCTTTCTTTTGTGGCACACTTTTTATACCGGTATTGTCTTTCAGAAAAATTATACCTGTAATTATAAAGATTAGAGCAGGAATATTTAATAAGATAAAAAATGGTATAGTAAATAATATTGCCATATATATATTATAACAGAAATTTAATAAATTATATTAATAACTCTTGTTTACTTAGTCCTGCGCGGCCGACCGGACATTTGCCCTCCGAAATTTTGCTCGCCGTCGCTCACAAAATTTCTAGGCGCCGGATTGGCGACACTCGCTGGTGCGAGCGTATACCGCCAATCTGGTTCAAGTCCTTTTTCAATGCTTCGCATTGAAAACCGGTCGCGCAAAAATCCCCTTTCGGGGACTTTTTTGCGCGACCGGCCGGAATCTTTCCTTCGCCTTAAATTTTTCTCGTCAGAAAAATTTAGGCTAGGCACCGACTCGCGTCCTGCTTTTGCTAAAGCAGGAATCGCTCCGTCATTCAAGTCCTAAAAAATGCTTTGCATTTTTTGCCGGGCATGCAAAATCCGCCAAAAGGCGGATATTTTGCGCGACCGGCCGGACTTGAACCGGTAACCTCTCCCGTGACAGGGGAGTGCTCTAACCAAATTGAGCTACGATCGCATATTACAAAACTATCAGATTTTTTACCTTTAATCAATCAAAATCTGGTGTCGACGCCAGGATTTGCACCTGGGACCTCATCTTTATGAGTGATGTGCTCTAACTACCTGAGCTACGCCGACAATACTACCTATTTGAAACATAACCAAATATAATACAAAAAACCAAAAACAGCAAACACCCTCCCCTGCCACACTATTGCATATTTATAAAAACAGTCTATACTGTATTAATCATAGCGGGGTGGAGTAATAGTAACTCACGAGGCTCATAACCTCGGGACTCAAGTGCAAATCTTGGCCCCGCAACAAATATAAAACAAGAACCCCGATTTTGGGGTTTTTGTTTTATATTTGTCTGAGGGCAGTAGGCAAACTGCTTTGCCTACGTCAAGATTTGCAAGACGGAGTTATGTTTTGGTAACAACCAAAACAAACGAGTCAGGGTTGTGAAAATTTTTGAGCGACGGCGAAAAAATTACTCCTAACCACGTCTTGGCCCCGCAACAAGAAATCAAAAATCTCACCATATGGTGAGATTTTTGATTATTAAATAATTTCAAATTCTTCAAAAATAGTCCGGTACAGTTCAATTACCCTGCGCGCTTCACGCTGGGTCAGGCCAAACTCAGCACCCTCATGAGCAATTTGGTTTCTTACTTTATGTGCTTCCCATGCATTATCAATTGTTCTGAAATCACTTTTTTCAACGGCCTTTAACTTATCCCCCATGGTATCCCCCGGAAGCCCGAGTTTATCCAGCAAATCATCTAACATAATATCCGCCTCTAATACACCGAGTCGCCAATCACTATCATTTTGCGATTCAACGTGTGCCAACACTCGTTCCCATTGTGGATTAATAATCCCCGGTGATTCAGGTATTGCCTCTGGGTATAGAAGTTTTAGTTCATTCGTGCGGATTTTAATAATACCTCTTATCAGATATATAAGCAATAATAAATGCGATGATACGTATAACTGTTAATGCCGAAAAAAACCCAAGTAACACACGTTCAAATACTGTTGGTTCACTTTCTACATATGCAATATCACTTTCCTGGACCCAACCATCCGGACCAGTATCATAGTCAACATACCAATACTTTATCCCATTTATTTCAATCGGACCTTTAATAATCTTCCCTCGAGCACCAAATGGTTGTGTACCGATACTTTTTTTATCCCCCGGATCACTATACACGCTTGTTTTATGTGTAGAAACAACACGAGTATTCAGCGGATTAGCCAGTGATGAAATCGGTCGTGTATGTGCCAACATAATACCCTGCGGAGTAAGACCACCCCACCCACGTGACAGAATTTTTTGTGATGCAATAAAGGAAAAGAGTGCATTCAAAACATACAACCCGATAAATAACACAACAAGCATGCTGACAATTTCCACAAAGGGATCCTGTACCGGTGCTGGTGCAACATCTTTTTTTTCTGGTTTTTTTTCTTCAGCCATATTCACATATTACAAATACACCAAATTTTTTCTATAGAAACTCGTACTTTATTATACCACTATTCACCAAGAAATTTTTTACTAATCTCAAACAAGACACTCTCGTGTGCGTGCGGTGCCATAATCTGTAACCCGACGGGCAAAGTAGACCCTTCGTATGTAACCATACCAGATGGAATAGAAATGGCCGGTATACCAACAATGTTTGCTGGCACAGTAAAAATATCCGCTAAATACATGGAAAGCGGATCGTGTGCTTTTTCACCTATTTTGAATGATGGAGTTGGGGTTGTTGGTGTTACAATGGCATCAACTTTTTGGAATGCGTGTGCGAATTCATCAGATATTTTTTGTCGTAATAATATCGCTTTGTTGTAATACGCATCATGATACCCAGCAGATAACACGTACGTACCAATCAAAATACGACGACGAACTTCTGGACCAAACCCCTGTGCCCGAGTTTTCAAATAATCCTGAAGCAAATTATCGCCATCAACATGGAGTCCATATTTAATACCATCAAACCGAGCAAGATTGGATGATACTTCAGCTGGCATCAAAATATAATACACCGCAAGTGAGTACCCGATATTTGGCAGACTGATATCCTGTATTTCGTACCCAAGTTGTTCCAACTTTTTAATTGATTCTGTAAAATTATCACGAACAGATTGATCAATACCTTCCTGTTCTAAAATATGATACGGCACACCGATAACAAGTTTTTTATTTGTGTTTTGCGGATATTGCCCGTCTGGATATGTTGTACTATCGAACATGTCTTGACCTTTAATTGCATTAAACAATATCTCTGCATCAGTAACTGTTTTGGTAATCGGCCCAATAACATCCAAAGATGACCCCATCGCCATGAGCCCGTGACGTGACACTCCGCCATATGTTGGTTTAAGCCCAACAACACCACAGAATGTTGCTGGTTCACGCACAGAACCTCCTGTATCAGACCCAAGCGCTCCAAGCGCCCCGTTCATTGCAACAACAGCAGCAGACCCACCAGACGAACCCCCTGCAACCCGTGTCATATCAAGAGGGTTTTTGGTCACACCAAACGCTGAGTTTTCTGTTGATCCTCCCATAGCAAATTCATCCATATTTGTTCTCCCAAGAAAAACGACATGCTCTTTTTTTAATTTATCAACAACTGTCGCATCGTATGGTGCAACGTACCCCTCTAATATCTTAGAAGCGGATGTCACATGCTTTCCCGTTATCAACAAATTATCTTTAAGAGCAATGGGAATACCGGTCAACAGTGTCGCTGTTCCAGAAGCAATAATTTTATCCGCATTATCTGCCTGTGCAAGCACATCATCGTATATTTCTAAATAAGCATTAATGTCTCCGTTAGTTTTTTTTATTTCAGCAAGATATGCCTCGGCTAAATCCCGCGCAAAAAAATCTTTATTGATGAGGTGCGTGTGAGCGGTCGCGATAGTAAGAGTGGTGATATCAATCATGTTAGAGTATTTTTTTAACTTTCAAATAATCCCCTTCACGAAGAGGTGCGTTGTGGAGTAATGCTTCCGTGTACTGACCTTTTTCATTGGTTACCACATCATCACGCATTACATTATGAAGTGCTGGAACTTCCGGTCGCATATCACCTCCAGAACCTTGAATCTGTCCAACATAACCCAAAATAGAATCGATTTCTGTGGTTATGTGTTCTGCCTCGGTCTCTTCCAGTTTAATACGAGCAAGATCGGCTAAGTGATATATGTCTTTTATGGTAATCATACTGCTATACTAGCATATTTATAATAAAGCCAAAAACTCATTTTCTGACAAAATAGTTACGCCAAGTTTCTGGGCATTAGTTAATTTACTGCCAGCATTATCACCCGCTACCACATAATCGGTTTCTTTAGACACACTGCTGGATACTTCCCCGCCACGTTCTCTAATCTTTTCCTTGGCTTCATCACGAGTCATAGAAGACAGTGTTCCTGTCAATACAAAAGTCTGATCGATAAATTTTTGTAGGATATTTGTCTTTGAGGAACCAACGGTAACAGTTATTACCTGCAATAAGTTATCAAGTATTTTTTTATTTTCCGTAGACTTAAAAAAATCAACAACTGAACGTGCCACAATCGGACCAATACCAGACATTTTTTCTAATTGATCAAATGTTGCATGACGTATGTTTTCAATAGTTTGAAATTGTTGTGCCAAATCATGGGCAGTTTCTTCGCCAACTTGTGGTATAGATAACCCAACCAACAGCCGGGCAAGTGTCACGCGCGATGATTTTTGTATTGCCTGTAACAAATTATCTACTGATTTTTCAGCAAACCGTGGTAAATCCAAAAGGTCACCTTTTTCTAAAGTAAAAATGTCCGCATATTCAGAAATAAGATTTTGTTCCAACAACATATCAACAACCTTTGGACCCATGTCCGTAATATCAAAAGATTTTTTGGAAACAAAGTGATAGAACTTCCGTTTCTGCTGTTCAAATGAATTTTTAGAAACACAACGCCACGCAGATTGCCCAGGTATACGTTCAATACTCCCATCTCCACCACAGGCAGGCACGACCGTTGGCCAAACAAATTTTTTCTCTTTTCCCGTCCGCAATTCAGTCATGACACGAACAATATCAGGTATAACGTCACCAGCTTTTTGTATCACAACTGTATCCCCAACCCGGACATCAAGCCGACGTATCTCATCTTCATTATGTAATGTTGCTCGAGATACCGTTGATCCGGCAACACGAACTGGTTTCAAATGAGCAACCGGTGTTAAAACCCCCGTCCTTCCCACCTGCAATACAATATCTTCAACAATAGTTGTTACCTGTTCTGCCGGAAACTTGTAGGCAACACCCCATCGAGGAGATTTGGCAGTATATCCCAAAACATTCTGTATATTCCGATTATTGATTTTGATAACAATCCCATCAAGTTCGTAATCCAAACTATGACGTTTTTGTGTCCACGTAATATAAAAATCATGAACCTCTTCTAGTGAACGACATACTGTTGCATAAGGATTGGTAGAAAAACCCAAAACATCAAGCAGTTTAATTTCTTCATACTGTGTCGGAGGAACATCCCCTCCTGTCACCATATCAATATCATATATAAATGAATTCAAATCTCGGGATGCGGTTATTTTAGAATCTAGTTGACGAAGTGAGCCGGCAGCAAGATTTCTTGTGTTGGCATACAAAGGTTCACCTGTTTTTTCTCTCTCTGTGTTAATACGCTCCAAACTTTTCTTGCCAATCCACGCTTCACCAACCACCACGAGCGAAAGTGGTTGTTTCAATTGAATCGGAATAGTTCGTATGGTACGAACATTCTGTGTTACATCTTCTCCCACTTGCCCATCTCCTCGGGTTGCACCTCGGACCAATATGCCGTTTTCATATGTCAATACAATTTTCAACCCATCAATTTTTAATTCACAACAGTATTCCAGTCCGTCATCCGTTAATCCATTTTTTCGTATAAAATTACGAATTTTATCATCCCACGCTTGTAACCCTTCCCATGAAAAAGCATCATCAAATGACCACTGACGTGACGCATGGGTAACTTTGGTAAACTCTTTTTGTGGTACTCCTCCAACTCGCTGTGTTGGACTGTCTACTGTTACTAATTCTGGGTATTTTTTTTCAATTAATTCAAGTTCTCTGAACAACGAATCAAATGCCTCATCGGTTATTTCTGGGTTATCTTTGACATAATACAAATGACGATGATGTTCAATCAACTCTTTTAACTTCTTATATCGTTCCTGTACATCAAAAGGAATATCTGAATTCATATTGCTATGATACACGATTCACCATCTTTTGCACCCTTTTTTAATAAGAAATAGTGATACCTCGTTCATACCTCCGAGCCGATGAATTGCACGTATTATAACCACGAGAATTAATGGTTGTCGTACCAGTACTGGATTTGGTGACTTGGATAATTGCGCATCCCGTTCCAAAATTAACACTAAAAATACTCGTCGGATTAGCAGAACCTCCTCCCCCAATCAAACTCAACTGAGTTGGGTTAGTTGGAACCGTTTGCGTCCCTGTCTGGATAATAGTCTCCCCATCACACTGAACAGACCCTGCAGTTGTTGTGGCAAAAGAACTAATAAGTGTTGGATTTTTTGTATCCCAGTATAATGCACATTCAATTCCACTATCTGCAATATAAAAGGCGTTTTGTGATTCACGGTTTGCAGAAACAATCAACAACTGTTTCAAAGCGATATTAATAACAACAACACTCACCAGCAATAACATGGCCGTTGTCACGATTGCAATCAATAATGTAAACCCTTTTTGTGTAGTTATTTTTGACATTATCGTAAATTGTATAATGATTGTTTTACCTGAATTGTTCGACTAAATACCCCACTCGTCCAACTAATCTGAACTACAATAATAATTTCATTGGCATTAACAGATTGTATCTGAATCTCTCGCTTGAATTTAGTTTGAGTCCAACCGCTTGTATAACCAAAAAATAGAGTGTTTGTATCCTGTAACAAAAATGGGCATGTACCAAACCCTCCGGAACATCGAGTCAATTGGCTGTTTGAAGAATCAACTGTACATGTATTTCCTGGATAACAAGGATCCGAAGATATGTTTGCAATACCACTGAGCCATGCAACTGGTGCCCGACCGAGTGCCTGTTCGTTCAATGATTTTAACCCGTTTTCATCCCTCATATTTCGTATATATTCCATTGACTCTTGGACCAAATAGAAAGCAGTAATCTGATCTTTTGCCAAACCCGATGTCGCAAGGCCGTTTTGCACTGCGGTAAAAATACCGAGAATAGAGATCGAAAGAATAGAAATGGCAACCATTGTTTCTACCAATGTAAAACCTCTGCGATTTTGTTGTGTGTTTACTTGTGCCATATTAATAATCAAATTTGCGTTGTGATAATGTGGTTTCTAGACTAAAGGTTGATTTGATACTAGGTTTGTTACCAGAATACCCACTTATGATAAGTAATACTTTTGGTTGGAACACATCCGTACTCGGATTAGCAATAGCAAAAGGATAAGACCCGACAACATAGAAAACCATTTTCTGCACTGTAATATCTGGCGAGGTTACATAATAGTCTGTTCCATTTACCGTTTTGACAATACGATTGTTAACCAATCCATATGTTGTCAGGTTTCCATCTGGTGTACGAAGTGTCAACACACTACCTCCCGCAGGGCAATCACTTGGCACTGATATATTTCCTGATGGTCCACAGTGATAGTTATCACCGAAACGGATATTACGTGTCATCCCTTCTAACGCAAAATTAAGGTTATCCATCACCGCCCGAAGTGCCTGTGATTTACGATTAGAATCAACGACGGTTAATATAGCACCCATACTAATAAGCATAACAATACTGAACAAAGAAATAGAAACCATGAGTTCAATCAAAGTAAATCCTTTCTGTCGTGATGAATATGGTTTAAGTTTCCACATAAATATGTATTATTGTTGTACGGACACTTGACCGGTGTTTTCAATGGTAATAAAACTTGTTCTGCCCTGCTGAGACGAAACAGTAATTTTCCCAGTCTGGAATGTCCCGCCATAAAATGTATTGTCGTTATTAATAAACCTGATTGTTGCTTCGGGATTTGGTCTCAAAAAAACAACTGTCATGCCAACAACATTGGCACCTGGCGGACAAACTAATGTTGTACCACCAAACACTGTCCCACACAAACTGGTTATGGTAACCCTATTACGTAATGCGATTTTTTCAACCAGACAATCTCCTGATGATGCACAGTTTGCTCCACCGTCATATTTCTGATCATTATTAGCATCGGCAAAAATATAATAATTGGATGGGTCGGTTGTCGTAAAATATAAACCATATCCTGCAGAAAATTTACTCGCACCAACTGTTGACTCTTTAACACTCAGTCCATATGTTTGGGCCTGACGTATAGCAACAGACATTTCTTGTATAGCAGATGATAATGATAAATTCTGACTGAATGTGCTATACCCAAACAAAACAACAGCCATAATGACAGATACAATAGCAATAACAACCATCATCTCTAACAACGTAAACCCTTTTGTTGCTTTATGTGTGTACATATTATAATAATTCAATCATATTTCCGATGTTCAAAACATCAATCCGTGTAAAAAACACAATTGCCGTAGCGATAATTAAAAATGGAGCAAATGGAACTTCAGATGAGAAAGTAAGCGTGCCGTCTTGCCCCTTGAAACGTCGCCACAATATCATCCCCACACTCCATACCGCTCCAATCCAAAATGCCAAAATAACCGCTGATAAACCAGATGTAAACCCAAGCAGCGCCCCGATGCCAAGTGCCAGTTTTGCATCACCAAATCCAATCCAGCGTCCAGAAGAGAATGCCCATAACAACGCAAACGGCAAAAAAAGAATGACCCATGCCAGAATGTCCAGCATATCTGATCGCATAAAAGTGAATCCTCTACAATACATGAACAGTAGTAGTTTATAGAGTGACAACGCAATAAATAAATACACCCACGGATCAGGAATAATCATGTGACGAATATCATACAACATAATAGCAACCAACAGACTGAATACAAACGCATAAAACACAAAAAACAATACAGAATATAACAGCCCATGTTGGAATCCACTGTACAATGGCCAGTAATAATATTGACGCATAGCAATACCAACAAACAGAACCCCAGTAAGAATTTCTACAGCGAAATACCTCCATGGCAAATATGTGCCACATGTCCGACATTTACCGAGTTGAACAATAAAACTGACAAGCGGAATAAGTTCATACCATTTAAGTGGTGTTCCGCAATGAAAACATTGTGAGGATCCGGACACCGCTGACATACCAGTATTATACCGGAGAGCAAGCACGTTGATAAAACTACCAATACATGCGCCAAGAATAAAAATATAGAGGTACGATAGAAAATCCATAACACTTTAAGTATACAGTGAACGGGCAACAAAATAAACACAATGTGGGGAAAACAAAAACCACCCGAAGGTGGTTTTTGTAATCAGCAATAAACTATTATTTACATCCAGAACCTGAAAATCCACGGTCACCACTTGCAGGCGTAACCTTTCTTGATGCTCCAGTAGAATCAACACACCATGAATCTGTAGTCGTTGTTTTCAATGGAACAGATACTGCCCAAGCAGTTGCACCTGCACCAACAACACAACCCGTATTCGTATAGTCAGTTCCTGTACTTGCAGCAACAGCAGAAACTATCTGGTTATTAATGTTAGTGTTAGCAAATAATGAGTTTGCAGCACCCCCAGCAACACAAGCACCCACTGCGACTGCAGTAGCAGTAGCATCTATATCGTAAATTCCATTTGTATCATATAAAATCTCTGCTTGCGCTCGAATATTTGCTAAGTTTGATTTGATAGCAGCATCTGCACCTTTGCCTCGGGCAGTGTTAAGAGATGCAAGAACAACTGATGAGAGAATACCGATAATAGCGATAACAACGAGCAATTCAATCAATGTAAAACCTTTGTTAAACTTTTTTGTCATATTAAATTATATTTAATAAAAAACTTATAATGTGATTTAATTCGACCGTTATCTCTACTTTTCTAGAGAAACCGTTTAATAAAAACGAATACCTATATTATACGTGTGTTTATCGTACCTGAACAGATGCGCTGTGGATAATTAGTTTACAAAAAACCGAGATAAACTCGGCTTTTTGACAATATATTTATTATGACAATTATGATGCAGGACACTCTGTAGCTGCCGCGGCAAGAGGTGTAGCCCTTCCGACTGATGTACCTTTGTAATCGACACACCAATATAACAACGTTCCACCTGAACCTTCGCCAACTTTGAGAGGTGCTGATATAACCCATGAATCATTTGCATTGTGACAATTCACTGTCGCAGTGGTTTGCAATGTTGCTGTCAAAACAATGGATGTAGCGGTACCCGCATCGCGAGCAGATTGCATTGCTTTTGTAACCCCATTGTCTGCACATACCCCAGAATATGATCCATTTGCGTTATCATATATAACCTCTGCTTGTGCCCGCATATTGTTGAGGTTCGATTTAACAGCAGCGTTAGCACCCTTTCCTCGGGCAGTGTTGAGGGATGCAAGCACAACTGATGAAAGAAGCCCGATGATAGCGATAACAACGAGCAATTCAATCAATGTAAAACCCTTGTTTAACTTACCTGTCATATTATTTTTAATTATTATTAATCTTTAGTAATGAAAATAAATCTAAAAACACCGTGAATGCTACATCTCCATACATTATACGTTCATATAGAAACCATGAAAAGAAACCCTGTGGACAATTATGGGCATGATGTAATACCTGGATCAAGCGCAGCTGGCTCAGATTTTGGTATACCTTTATAATCGACACACCAATGTTGAGTCGTGGTTTTGAGTGGGGCAGACATCGCCCATGCACTCGCAGATGAATTACAGACTGCCGTGCCCCCCGTAGCGGCACCCGCAGCAACAGCAAATTTATAAATTCCACTCACCCCACCTGCCGACGCGCCATTATTACACATATTAGTATAACTATCACTGTTATTTGAATAATACAACTCTGTTTGTGCCTGCGCGTTTTTTAATGTTGACTTAACTGTAGCATCAACCCCTTTCGCCCGTGACGAACTCAATGCAGACAATATAACCGACGACAATAAAGAGATTATCGCAATTACAACCAATAATTCAATCAATGTAAAACCATGATTTAGATTTTTTGGTATTCGCATGAAAAATTGTAATGGATAAGGTGCTTTCATTATATCATGTTTAGAATACACCTGACTATGCTGCGCCGGCTATATTATAAATAGGCATCAGCACCGCAGCTAATAAAATTCCAACACCCAAACCGAGACCAACAATCATAACCGGTTCAATCAAACCAACCATTGTATCAACCGCTGTTGTCACCTCCCGCTGGTAGAATTTAGATAATGTGCTCAAAATACTACCTAATTCACCAGACTCCTCACCAACTTTAATCATTTGTACCATAATCCCTGGCACGTATTTGGTATGTACAGCAAATGAATTAGACAATGAACTACCTCCTTTAACTTCTACAAGCGTTTGGTCCAGTATGCTTTTGTATACTTTGTTATCCACAACAGCTGATGTTATTTCAAGCGCATGAAGAATTGGAATACCGCTCACAATCATGGTATTGAGGTTATCAGCAATACGGGAAAGGTATAATTTTCTATACAAATCACCCAAATATGGTATATCAAGAATTAATTTATCTATATTGTATGACCCATCTTCTGTCTGATTATATTTCCAAAGGAAAAAGCCTCCGATGACCGCACCAATACCCAGGAAAATGCCATAGTTAACGAAAAAGTTACTGAAACCAAGAACGATTTTGGTATATATTGGAAGTTCTTGCCCAGAATCGGTCAACATACCGGCAATTTTTGGAATAATCACTGTAAGCATTAGAATCATCACACCCACAAACGTTAGGATAACGAAGGCAGGATAAATTAAGGCGCTTCGTGCTTTTGAAATCACTTCGTATGAACGATCAAGATAATCTGCAAGATAATTAAAAGTTTCATCTAGTTTACCTGACTCTTCCCCCGCCTTAACCATGTTGACGTAAAAATCTGTGAATGTATCTGGGTGTTTTGCAAGGGCTTTTGAAATAGAACTTCCTCCCTGAATATCATCAGCAATCTGCAATAAATGACTTTGCAATGTTTTGTTTTCAACCTGTTCACCCAATAAACGGAAAATTCTCAAAGCAGAAACCTGCGCCTGAAACAATGTTGCTAACTGACGAGACAATATCACGACGTCTTTATTTGATACTCGACTGAGAAAAGGAAAAATCTGTGCAAGAGATTTTCCTTCCTCTGGGGCGGATATTTCTACGATAATGAGTCCTTGTTTTTGTAATATACCAATAGCATTATCAACACCGATTGCTTCGATGTTTCCTGTTTTTGTTTCTCCTCCCTGCGTTAATGCTTTGTATGAAAATAACATGTTATATCATTTTATCTAACCCTTTTGGATTTGTAGAGTGCAAATATGCATTTTCTCGCGTAATCTCTCCTGCTCTCACAAGTTCTGACAAATACCGATTGAGATCAATCATCCCTTGATCCGCACCTGTTTCTATCACTGTGTTTATTTCATGTGTCCTGTTTTCCCGGATTAAGTTGGCGACAGCGTTGTTATTAATCAACAACTCGCATGCCGGCACAAGTCCCCCTGCGATACGAGGAATGAGTCGTTGTGAAAAAATACCCAGCAAACTTGCCGACAATTGAACTCGGATTTGCCCTTGTTGTTCAGCTGGAAATGAGTCAATAATACGAGCAATAGTCTGAGAAGCATTGTTTGTATGCAACGTTGAGAAAACCAAGTGTCCTGTCTCTGCCGCTGTTACTGCGGTCGCCATGGTTTCTGGACTACGCATTTCACCAATCATCACAACATCAATGTCCTCTCGAAACATACTTTTCAAAGCAATATCAAAATCTTTGGTATCTTCGTATACTTCACGCTGGTCAATAATAGCTTTTTTAGGTTCGAAAATATATTCAATTGGGTCTTCAATGGTAATCACGTGCTCTAACCGACGCTCATTAATCATATCAAGCATCGCAGCAAGTGTTGTACTTTTCCCTTGCCCTGTTGGACCCACTACAAGAAAAAATCCTTGTTGTTTGTTTGTAAATGATTCCAGAATTGAAGGCAACCCCAGTTCCTCTAGTGTTTTAATTTTTTTAGGAATAAGTCGGAGTGCAATACTGATTTTGCCTAACTGAAAAAAAGCATTCCCTCGAAAACGTGCACTTCCTTCGTGATCATATGCAAAGTCAATTTCTTTATTTTCCAAAAATAATTCTTTTTTCTGTGGTTCCAACAACTCATCAAGCAATCCTTTGATATCAGTTCTGGTCAAAACTGGCTCTTTGACCAAAGGAACGAGAAAACTGGAGACACGTATCGTGGGTTGGCGACCTTCTGCCAAATGTAAATCTGATGCAGATTCTTTTAGTACAATAGATACGAGATTATCAAGTTCTTTTTTGTAGTCGCTTGCCATTATTTTGATTTTTTATGCTTATAAATATCTAACACTTGGGTAACAACTTCCGACGGAATAGTCGTTGCCTTTACAATATACCCATCAACACCTAGTTTTTGTGCCTTATCCATTTCGTCCGGCTGGTTGGTAAGCATGACAATCGTACTATTTGGTACCAGTTTCTCATTACGAACAATCTGCAACATCTCCAATCCATCCATAGTTGGCATGATGATATCAAGTAAAATTATATCCGGAGTCTGACCCTCACGTAATTTGGAAAGTGCGGCTGTACTACCTGGAGCAGTATCAACAAATAAACCTGCCTTTTGAAATTTAAGTGCATACATGTCCAACAAAAAATGATCGTCATCAATAATCATGATTTGAATCTGACCTTCTGGTTTATGTACTACCGCTGAATCATCGTTTGACATGATATATATTATACTATAAACCACTCACCTCTTCAAAAGGAATCTGTCTGTGCATAGCTTTGAGAATAGCATCTTCTTTCAT
>JAUPVF010000023.1 GCA_030917185.1 Patescibacteria group bacterium | reverse complement strand
TAACCATTGAAGGAGAGAAACAAACTGTCAAAAAACAAATGACTGAAATTGCCACCGCACTGCATCCCTACACCGTCTCCGTTTTTGATGCATTTAACCCGGGAAGTAATAAAAAGTTCACGGTGCACGGACTTATATCACTTGGCAAGGGTGAATGGGTCAACACAGAATTACTGCAAAAACTCCGCGAACTGCCTCCGTATGTCATGATAAAAGTCGACCCGGACACGCTTTTGTGATAATGTATAGAGGATGAAAAAAATTGTTCAAAGAGATGAACCTGTGTTGCGAAACACAGCAACCCCCGTGCCTCTTGCAGAGATTCTGTCGCCCAAAATACAAAAAATCATTAGCGAGATGAAAGAATCTCTTGCTTCTCAGGATGATGGAGTTGCAATTGCTGCACCACAAATCGGATACCCACTCCGTATATTTGTTGTATCAAAAAAAGTGGCACATATTATGAAAAAATCCCCTACCAAAGACTATACAACAGGCGAGGACGTAGTATACATCAACCCGATTATCAGCAAACTTTCCAAAGACAAACAACTGATGGAGGAAGGATGCCTGTCAGTCCGATATTTATATGGCAAAGTCAGACGTTCAAAAAAGGCGACCATAGAAGCATACAACGAACACGGTAAAAAATTTACCGCAGGAGCATCGGGTATACTTGCGCAGATTTTTCAACACGAAACAGATCATCTCAACGGTATTCTGTTTATTGATAAAGCAAAACAAATAGAGGAAATTTTGCCGGAACATATGTCACACCATCATGACCACACACACTAATTACACGTGGGGATTTTTTGGCTCCTCTGATTTTTCAATTATTGTATTAGACGAACTTGCTTCTCGTGGTTTGATTCCGACATACATAGTCACCACAGAAGACAAACCGAAAGGCAGGAAATTGGTATTAACCCCACCAGAAGTCAAAGTCTGGGCAGAACAACATTCTATTCCCTACGTTCAACTAAAAACATTACGAAAAGATGAATCTGTTGAAGCAATCAAGTCAATGTCTCCTAACGGATCTGATGTTTTTGTTGTCGCATCATATGGGAAAATAATTCCACAGAGTATTATTGATATACCTCGTCGAGGTGTGTTAAATGTCCACCCGTCACTACTACCCAAACTCCGTGGCGCATCCCCCATCCAAAGTTCACTACTAACTGAAATAGAAACCGGTGTGACAATAATGCAGATTGACGCAGACATGGATCACGGACCATTACTCGCTCAAGAAAAAATTATTTCGTGGGACGGCTTTATGGAAAATAAAACTGAACTTCCATATTCATCAGAACTGAAAGACTTACTCGGTAAAAAAGGTGCTCAAATGTTGGCCGATGTTTTTGTGCCATGGATAGAAAACCAGATCACCGCACACGAACAAAACCATGCCCTGGCAACAGTATGCGGAAAAATTGAAAAAGAAGATGGTAAAATAGACCTAACAGGTGACCCAGAAACAAATCTTCGGAAAATTCATGCATTTCACCAATGGCCTGGTGCATACTACATACACCACCGAAATGGAAAAGATGTGAGAGTAATTGTGAAAAAAGCCCGAATAGAAAACAGACTACTCGTACTAGAAAGAGTTGTGCCTGAAGGAAAAAAGGAAATGGATTATGCAGATTTTATACGTGGCGAACGGTAATCCTATTTATAGATATTTCTAATCATATCTTTGATTCTCTTTGCTCCCCGACGAAACAGTGTTGTATTTTTTTTCTTGCGTGAGACGATTTCTCGTTCTGCCTCGTCGCGTATTTCATCAATTGCTGAAAAAATATCAAACGATTCTGCTGTTGTGTAATACTGATTACCGTCATTTGTGATATTCACCTCCGCCTTGTAGACATCACCTGTTTTGTGATGGTTGGTTGTTTTGCCGATTTCTACTTCACACAATGTTGACTCACTTTGGTTCAGAAACCTAGAGAGTGATTCTATTTTACGTGTGACATATTCACTCACCTCTGCTGTCATAATAAAATTTGTTGCTTTTATTTTTATATTCATACACCTATTATAACACTGAATAATGAATCAATCATCTACCGCCAATAATTTCCCCGGTGAATGATGACCGTTAATAATCCGAACCCTTTTACCGCTAAAATGATGAGAAATAAGTTCAATAATTCGCTTATTTGCCCGATTGGCCTGAGCAGGTTCTGTTGTTCGGATAACAAAATGGTCGTCAGATTCTTGAATGAATTCCTCCCGTTTTGCCCCTGCAATAACTCGCACTTTTACATACATATACACAGTATACCATGCATCACTTGCGACATTGTATTGTATACTAGAGCAAGGAGTGGCATATGGATCTCGCAACAATTTTTACCTTCTCTGAAAAGGACATTCATCTCCTTCAAAAAGTAAAGGAACGAATTGTCCGGATACGAGCCATTACACTTGATAGGAATGGCTACAAAGATGACCCGGGAGTGACGGCATACATAGTATGCGAAGTGCTCCCGCGCATACTAACGGAATTGGAGTACGCTGAGGGTTACTACTGTAACATACCTCACTGTTGGGTTAAAACTGCAACAGGCAACATTATTGATCCTTTACCTGTCTGTTCGTACGAACCAGTTCTCTTGAGTTCCCGTTGTGAAGCAACTCGCACCATGTACAAACCTCACAAATTATACATGAGAGGGGTGCATAACGCGGGACTCATAGATGAACTGGAACGTGCCCTACTCGTTTTTTGACCACAGCCACCCCTCATACGGGTGGCTGATTCTTGACCCCCCAAGTACCATGTTTGCATTCTTGTTTGTTTTTGGTATGATTTGTGTGTGTTCATCGGAACATACACTGTTTTCTAGATAGTTTTCAAATATATTCTGCGATAGCTCAGTCGGTAGAGTGAGATTGGGTTGGGACCCAATCGCAAGACCGGAGCGCGACGGCGCGAGGTGGGGTCGAAAGATTTTTCAGCAGAAAAATACTTGTGACCCGAACCCAGAGGCGCTTTTTGCAGAAAACACTAGAGACAGTGTAGTATCAAATAAGGTTTTCAAATATATTCTGCGATAGCTCAGTCGGTAGAGCGCCTCCCTGTTAAGGAGGATGTCCCAGGTTCGAGCCCTGGTCGCAGAGCACAGATACAACTCGCATTTTTTTGGCGGGAATTCATAAGCGCGGCGCATAGCGCCGAGAAAGGAAAAGAAGGGTTTTCTTGGATTTTTTTGTCGTGCATGCGCAGGTTCGACCCGAAG
>JAUPVF010000022.1 GCA_030917185.1 Patescibacteria group bacterium | reverse complement strand
TCGGGTCAAATCCGTTGGAGGGCGGATTTTGTTTATACAAAAAGTAAGTTTTTTGCTATACTTTCGTTATGAAAACAATTTTAGTTGATGCTGTTGATTGTTTCGTTTCGGTAGATGGTCAAATCTTTCAGGAGATGCACTCTTTACTTCAAACTTACCCGAACAATAAAATTATTTTAACGGGAGCCAATGATGAACAGTTCAAAAAGTTTGGTTTAGATAAAATGCCATACGAGGTATTTACTCTTAAACATAACCCTGAAAAAACTGATTCTTCTTATTATGAAAAGATGTTAGATAACTTTGGGTTAAATAAAGAAGAAGTGGTTTATTTTGAACACAACCTCGATGCTGTAAAGAGCGCTCAATCAATTGGAGTAAAGACTTATTTCTACGATAATGACAAGAAAGATTTGGATGGATTAAAAGAGTTTTTAGATAAAAACTCCTAACTTACTCCTTTCAGAATATACATAAGATATTCAAGTTCACGCCCAACCGTGTTCCAAAAAAGAAATCCCAAGTCCACAAACAAAAGCGCCGAAAGGCGTCTTTTTGTTTGTGGACCCTAAGTAAATCGAAGATTTACGTCAGGACTCGAACAGATTGCCTGTTTACGCGGTGAGTACACCGTGTCGACAACAAGAAATTTGAGGCCGAATGTTCTGTAGGGCCCCCAAATTAAAAAACAACTACAACCCTTGCATTTTAAGTAAAAATATTGCAGTATTTGCAACGGAAAGGAATTCATTATGAAGTTTCAAATTGTGGGATGGGGAGGCATGGCCCTATTCCTTGTTCTGTTATGTGTTATAGGAGGAACGATAGTATTCTCCTGTGATGCCATTTACAATATGTTCGGACCTAGCATACTTAGCAGCACCGAACACAACGCAGTGTTGAAAAAAGCGAGTTTTGTGGTCGAGGATGGTAAAATAAGAAGTGCTCAGTTGGAGTTCACCACGGTAAAAGGGGAGCAAATATTGGTCTCCAGGGAAGTCGCCAAAGAGATGCTCGGCATAGCGGTGACAACAGATGGATATCTTCACCTTTGGTGTACCACCTTGACCCAATATTCACGGAGGGGTAGTGTTATACACCGCTACCATAGTGTGTTGTGGTGGCGACATGTCACGGACAGAGAACGTGCTACTGATGTTAATAACTGGTGACGTTCCATAACCACCCCGAGAGTTGGTCTCTCTGGGTGGTTTTATTTTCTGCTATACTATATGACATGGATTACTTCAAAAGATCAGTACAAGTGCACAAGAAAAATAAAGGTAAACTCGGTGTGTATTCAAAGATAAAAATAAAAAACAAAGATGATTTATCCGTTGCCTATACGCCAGGGGTTGCGGAGGTGAGTCGGATAATCGCCAAAAATAAAAAATTGGTTTTTGACTATACTCTAAAATCCAATGCAGTGGCTGTTATTAGCGATGGTTCAGCGGTACTTGGACTCGGCAATATAGGTCCGGAGGGTGCGATGCCCGTCATGGAGGGCAAAGCAATTCTTTTCAAGGAGTTTGGAGGGATTGATGCCTATCCAATATGTCTGTCTACGCAAAATACAGAAGAGATCATTCAGACTATAAAAAACATATCAGTTGGTTTTGGGGGAATTAATCTTGAGGATATTTCTGCACCACGATGTTTTGAGATTGAAGAACGATTGAAAAAAGAGTTAAACATTCCAGTCATGCACGATGATCAGCATGGCACTGCCATTGTTGTTTTGGCAGCGCTGATTAATGCATTGAAAATAGTTAAAAAAGATGCGCAAAATATTAAACTTGTCATCAATGGTGCCGGGTCCGCAGCAATCGCTATATTTAACTTGTTGGTTTTGTATGGTGTGCAAGCCAAACACATTATTATGGTAGATAGTCACGGTATTATTGTTTCTAGTCGAACTGATCTCAATTCATACAAACAAAAAATTGCTCGGGTTAGTAACGAGTCACAGAAAAAAGGTCTGTTGCCCGATGCACTCGTAGGTGCTGATGTATTTATTGGTGTGTCAGTTGCAGACAGTTTGAAACCTGAGTGGGTGAGTGATATGGCAGATGACCCAATCGTTTTTGCAATGGCGAACCCACACCCAGAGATCAGTCTGGAAAAAGCAAAGCAGACAAAAATAAAAATATTTGGTACAGGACGGTCTGATTATCCAAACCAGATTAATAATGTACTTGTATTTCCGGGGTTGTTTCGTGGTGCCTTGGATGCACGGGCAACACAGATTACAGACAAAATGAAAATATCTGCGGCACTTGCAATTGCAAAATTAGTTTCTAAAAAAGAATTGAAAGTAAACTATATTATTCCAAGCCCATTTGATACACGGGTTGCCCGAGCAGTTGCCCAAGCAGTGAAAAAGGCAACTCGCGTTTAATAGTATTTTGCTATATTTTTCTTGTGACCTTCGTAGGTTGCTGAACAATGTATGACACCTTTTTTATCATGTAAATAGAATAGACAGGTAGTTTTTTGTGGATTGTATGCGGCTTCAATGGCTGCTAACCCAGGGCTTGCAATCGGTGATGGAGGAAGTTCAGTATACATATATGTATTGTATGGGGAATCTATATTTTTGTCCTGAGGTTTAACCTGTGGCCACCATCCTGCTTCTTCGCTACCTTTGGCATACTGTAGTGTTGCATCCATTTGAAGTTTCATTCCTTTGAAAATTCGATTCCATATAATACCCGAGATTAATTTCATATCATTTTTCCCACCGGCTTCACGTTGGATAATAGAGGCAATTTTCAGTGCAGTGTCTTCGTTTATGATTTTGGTTGCTTTTGTCTTGGGAACATTTTGGGTTTCTTTCTTGAATTCATCCACCATTGTTTTACTGATACTGAGAGGAGTTTCGTTTTTGTTTATCATATAACTTTTTGGGAAGTAGTATCCCTCTAAGTTTCCTGTATTGAGAGCAATGTGTGCATTGATAAACGAAGTTTTTTGACTTTCATCCCAACCAAGTTTATCTCCAATCAGATCAGCGATTTGTTCCTTGCGCAGACCTTCTTGGATTTTGATAATACGAACGGATGGGTTTGCCAAGTTTTCATAGAATGAAAGTTGTGCCAGATCAGACCAATTGAATCCGTAATACCAGACAGTACTACCAAACCCGAGACCGACAAGTACAAATAAAATAATGATTGTTTTCCATTTCATAACGTGTGTAGTGATACTTGATTCCAGTATAGCATATAGTATATGATAGGCGAATAATCACACAAAAATACCATGTCTATCAAAACTTTTTTAATGAAAAAAATGTTGGCTTCACAAATGAAGGGTGTCCCACAGGCAGAGCAGGATAAGATTTTAACCATGATAGAAAAAAACCCTGATTTATTTCAAAAAATTGGTACAGAAGTTCAGGCAGAAATGAAAAAGGGTAAAGATCAGATGGCTGCGACTATGGAGGTGGTCAAACGGTACGAAGCAGAATTGAAAGGGCTCATCTAAAAATAGTTTGAAAAAATAATTGTCCACATTTTGGTGTGGATTTTTATCTGTATAAAAAACTCTATGATATACTTATATGTATCATGGACGAAAACAATAATAATTTTATTTCTCCAGCATCATCACACAAAAAATTAAAAGTCCTTCTCGGGCTTTTGGTTCTCGTTGTGGTATGTGCAGGAGCATATGTGTATCTTTATCCACTTATACTTAAAAACATAACAAGCACAACTCCACTTGTTCCACCGACAGAGGAAACAAAACTGGCAGTTGAACTTACTCCATCGGTTGATAGCAAAATACCAACCGCTATTCCCAAGGACATGATTTCGGAAAAAAATGTCCGGGTACTTGATAGTTATACCGCGGTGACACCAAAAGGTGTTCAGCAGACGACATATCGGTATGTGTCAAACAAGAGCATCAATGATAACGCCCAGTATTTCAGTAAATATTTACAAAAAAACAAATGGGGGTATGTAACAGAGTCTAAAGCCCCTGAGTACGCCTTTTTGTCATACAGTTCACAAACAAATGGTGATCTTACAGTCACTATCAACTTCAATAAATCAATTCCAGGCACTGTTGTTGACATAACCATTCAAAAATTAACCACACAATAATATGAAGCGATTATTATATATTTTGATAATGGGGTTCGTTCTTTCAATCCCTATGGCATATGCAGGGCAGATACAATGGTCATGGGTTAATGCACCACAACCATTGTGTGTCGCTCCTGATGATGCAACCACTATGTGTCAATTACGAGGAGGAACAGCATATGCAGGTGGCCCTGTGTATTGGACACTGATGGGTCAGGCGTGTGGTAATGGAAATACAAGTCTTTCAGGGACACATAACTGTACCGCTCCATATGTTAACTCAGCCGGAAGATGTGGTCAGATTTGTTACGGAACTCTTATGTATAGTGGGGAATTATTGAGTGCAGCATCGTGTTCTATACAAGGAAATGATGCTCTGTATACTTGTCAGTTTGCTGGATCATGTCAGGTGACAGTATACAATGACCCCTTTGAAGCATTTGTACCAAGTAGTGCTTGTGTTGGTAGTGGAGGTGGCTCAGGGTCAACATTAGCTATTTCTGTCAGTCCTGCATTACGAACAATTAATCAGGGTGATACAACAACATACACTGTTGATATTTATAATCAAAACACAGGAACCCTTAACCTTTCATTGGCTGGTTGTCCAAGTAATGCAACCTGTACATTTTCAAATTCTGCTCCTACGTTTACTTCGGCCACAACAGATGATAGTTTGACGACCACTCTTACTGTTGTGAGTACTAACAGTACACCAGTCAATTTATATAACCTAACAGTATCAGGAGTAACGGGTGCAACGTCACAGACTGCTGTACCAGTACAACTACAAGTTAACTCTCGTCCACCGACAGACCCAACAAATCCGTCAGGTGTACCATCAACAACCACAGGGAGTAGTGCGTCATGTGGTACGGTGAATCTCTCATGGGGAGCATCCACCGGCGGTTCTGGAGCAATTACATACAGAATCCTACGCCACACAAGTAATTCAGCTGCATTAGCAACTCAGATTACAAGCGGAATTTCAGGGACAACATATTCAAATACTTCACTGCCCGCATCAACTTCATATTATTATTGGGTTCAAGCGGTGGCAGGTTCACAGACAAGTAATCTTGTTCCATTTGGGATGATCACAGTTCCTCCATGTGCAACCGCGGGGTCAGCCCCTGTAGTGACAGTAACTGCTAACCCAACAAGTGGTACAGCACCAATGGCAAGTACGATTACATGGACAACTACAAACAGTCCATCATCATGTACTGCAAGTGGCGCATGGTCTGGAGCAAAAACTGCAAGTGGTGGTAGTCAATCAGTGACAAGTATACCCGCTGGAACAAATACTTTTTCTCTTTCATGTACAAATGCATTTGGAACGAGTGCTGGAAGTGTTGTAGTGACTGCGACTGCTGCAAATACTGGGGCGCCAACTGTTAGTGTTACAGCAAGTCCAACTAGTGGTTCTGCCGGTATGTCTACAACTGTAACGTGGACGACAACTAATAGTCCAACTAGTTGTACGGCATTTGATGATTGGTCAGGATCAAAGGCTGTTGGCGGTGGTAGTCAGGTGATAAGTGGTCTGACAAATGGTGTTAAAAATTATTCTATACAATGTAGTAACGCAAATGGTAGTTCAGTTAGTACCGCAACTGTGACGGTTGGTAGTAGTGGAGGTGCTCCGACCGCAACGATTTCTGCTTCACCGTCAACGGTTACGACAGGGGGTAGTACCACTGTGGTATGGTCATCAACCAATGCGACAGGGTGTACCGCAAGTAGTAACAACGGTTCATGGTCTGGGGCAAAGGCAGCAAGTGGTTCTGAAAAAGTTTATAATCTAAATTCGGACACAACATTTACTGTTAACTGTAATACAGGGTCAACATATAGTGGGCCTGTGTCTACAACGGTCATGGTTGTGCCAACAAGTCCTCAGTGTGGTTGGGCAGGTTTTCCTGGATATGCATGGGGTCCTATTGGAAATGTTCCTATTGGGAGCACATTCCAATTCAATTGTGATTCTGGTGTTGGACAGTATTTACCAACAGTTCCCCCTAAAGATGTTAATGGCAATTGTACGTTTGCAAACTGGAATGGAACTACAGCAGTGTATAATTGTATTGCTGGTGATCCATATGTACACCCAACATATTCATACCGTGATTGGTTAACATGTGGGTGGAGTAATGTTCCATCTGCTCCGTACTGTCAAGCTGGTGCATTTGTATATTATGGTAATGCATATGATCCTATTGTTCCGGTGATAACAATAACCCCATCATCTGGTTCTGGTCCGTTTACTGTATCGTGGAATGTGACTGGTGGTGCAACAGAATGTACTGCATCAGGAGGATATGCGCCAAGTTGGTCCGGTTCAAAAAACCCAACTTCAGGAAGTGAGTCAGGAAAGGTTATTCCTTCGGGCACATACACATATCTTTTGAGTTGTTCGGATGCTAATCCTTTGTATCAGAGATACGGTACAGGAAGTGCAACATTAACGGTTTCTGGTGGGACGACATCGTACAGTCTTAATGTCACGAAAACTATTGGGGGTTCTGTAAAAAGTGCAGACAACTTCATCAATTGTGGTACGACATGTGCAAAAAGTTATGCTCAAGGTACCGCAGTGACTTTGACTGCAACTCCGGATTCAACACAGTGGAAATTTGCAGGGTGGTCTGGGGATTGTTCTGGTAATGGTGTATGTAATCTGATTATGAACGCAACCAAAAATGTAAAAGCATTGTTTATAACCAAACCACTGATCTATCAAGAGTTTTAGGAAAATAGATAGAGTTGAAAAAAGCGGGGTCCATTGGGACTCCGCTTTTTGTTTGTGCTAACTCCTACTCGATCTTATTTAGACGGAGCAGGAGGATTTGTATTGAACCATAATGTTTTCTCCGGGGGGTTAATCCGGACGTTTGAACCATACCAGATCGTCTCTGGCATGGTGAAGCGAATTTCCTCAACCCCAGCCAGTGTTTGGCTGGGAGAGAAAACGACATCCACTGGCCGGTCATCAATACTGACGGTGAGGTCAGCGTCATTGCGACCAGTCACATAGATAATCAGCTTGTCTCCTGTGCTAGCGGGGTTGTCCCCGCTGATCAAGTTACCTGTCGTCTCGTTGGAGACGATCAGGTACGAGGAGTCATCTACCAACCGGAATACGGTTGGTGCTGACTTTACCACTTCAACCACGAATGGTTGAGATCGGTTGATCAGTAGGCCATCAGCATCCAACTTTTCAACGATGATGACCTGTCTACCGAGAGTTGTCTCGGCAGGAACAAACACTGTTGAGGTGGATGAACCATCTTCCAATGTTTGGTTCGGTGATGTTTGTGTTGCCACAGCACCACCAATGACGGTGCGGTAGGGTAGACCAAGGTCTGACCCAATCACGCGGACGATTTTTCCAGGCGATATTCCGTCATCCTCGTAGTAGATAGAGGAGACGGATGTGACCACTCCGACCCGATACTGTGAGTCAGACGATACAATGAGTGTCATTTTGTCTGACTCAACCGATTGGGTTGAGTCGGTGACCTTAACTGTAATACTGTATTCGCCGGTCTCAACTGGCGCAATAAATGTCAGGACATCACCAACCACGGTTGTCGGCGTCTCTGTGCCGTTGATGAAAACTGTGGTTGTGGCTTTGTCATCCATTAAGTTCTGACCGACGACCGTCACAACCGATTCCGGTGTGACGGTTCCAAGGATTTCAACCTTTGGTGTTGCAAGGGGGATGACGGGTGGAGGGTAGACCTTCACCAGTTTGTCCTTCGTGTAGTCCTTGCCGTCGGTTGTGATGATGTACGTCACACCGTTGGCGTCCATGGATGCCAGCAAGGGGTTAATTTCTTCCGTCGCAACACCTGGTACGGTCGTTGGGCCGTATGGGACCCACATCCTACCCGTTGTAACATCAAGGGTAAGGAGTGAATCAAATCGCGTTGTGTATTGCCCGACCGCCATCAAAAGGTACGAACCTTTCAATGTGATCATCTGGGCATTCCATCGCTTGAGAGTAGTAATCTCTCTCATGTCCGCAAGGGACACGAAGTGAAAAATTCCATCCTTATCCCTATAACTCCCAACACCCTTTCGGGTATCAGGATCAAAGACGAGGTTACAGCATACGCTGGACTTAATCTTTGATTTAGGGTCAGTTGAACTGACCAAAACCGTTGCTTCGCCCGTTGGGGCGATGCGCACGATTTCGGTCTCTACCGTGGAGGGATTTTTGAGGAATCTTTCTCCAACAAATGTCCCATTTTTCTCTGGCCATGCTGAGGCCAGTTCAAAGCGAGGGTCAGTGAGAAGAACTGTCTCTTCAAACCAACACGCCCCGCTTGGGTTGTCCAGCACCCGGTAGATACCGGAGCTAGTCTGATTCACTTCACGGGTTCCCGTATAGTAGATTCCGTCTTTGGACGGGAACCCACCACGGAAGCGATCCAATGAGAGATGTCCTTGGACACCTCCCATATTGTGGATCTGGGTCTGGCAGGGTTGACCCATAAAACCATTCTCCATGACCGATGTCATAAACATTGGTAACTGAGAGAAGGTTGGTATGAAATCAGCGCTCGTTAGAACCACTGACGATCCAAGCGAGGTGTTCACACCTTGCAGGATTGTTCCACCCGCAAGATTCTTGGATGCAGGGTATGGTATAGGCCACCACACCCCATTTCCTTTTAATTGCCCTTTCTGCCAAGTGTTTGGTTTGGCAGCGGACAGGAACCATGGCCCCAGTGACCTGTTGTTGACCCAGATGTCACCCATGGAGGTGACACTCAGAGTCTCAAATTTGCTGCTGTGCTCGGGGAGAGACAGGAGGGTCTCAACTTTCATGTCTTGACCCACCACTACCAACCCGCACACAAAAATAAGAGAGAGAATCAAAATCCTCATCATCTTTTTTCCCTTTCTTCAAAACTTTTCTCTTACATTTCTCAATACAAATCTATGTAAAAGGACAATCTATAACTGCACATATTATACACCATAATTATGTATTTGTACAGTACTTTATACACAGGTCTAAAATTGGCCAAAAACAACTATCTTTCTTCACATATACAGTGTATAATCATGGGTATATGGCAAAAAGATTAGCGACAAATACAAAAAATAGAACATCACGTTCTCATAAAACCAAAAAGCGATTGGCAATTAAAAAAGTACGCCTCGCATTGAAAAAGAAGAAAAAATAAGCAATACTGTAAGTTATGCAACTATCAATCGGTATTGTTGGTCTACCAAATGTGGGGAAATCCACATTATTTAATGCACTGACAAAAAAGTCGGTGTCTGCTGAAAATTATCCGTTTTGTACCATAGATCCATCAGTAGGGATTGTTCCTGTGCCTGATGAGAGATTGTGGAAACTGTCTGAATTTAGCAAATCAAAAAAAACCATCCCGGCAGTGGTTGAGTTTGTTGATATTGCTGGCTTGGTTAAGGGTGCAAGTGAGGGGGAAGGGTTGGGTAATAAATTTTTACAAAATATCCGTGAAGTAGATGCGATTGTTGAGGTGGTACGGATTTTTGAAGATGACAAAATCATCCATGTGCATAATGCGGTAAACCCAGTATCTGATATTGAAGTTATTAACCTAGAGTTAGTACTTGCTGATGAGGAAACAGTGGCGAAACGTATCGGTACTATTCAGAAAGAGGTGAAAAAAGGTGATAAGGTTGCCATGTTTGAACATGAGGTATTACAAAAAATAGAAAAACATCTAAAGGAGGGTAAGTTGGTTAATTCACTTCATCTGGATGAAAAAGAATCAGTGGTTGTCAAAAATCTTCATTTATTAAGTGCAAAACCGATTATGTATGCGTTTAATAAAAAAGCTGGTGGAAAAAATTTGGATGAAATGAATGATCCGCGATATGCAGAATTGTTAGATTTTATGAAAGCAAATAATTTTCAGTGGGTTGTTGTAGATGCACGTATTGAAGAGGAATTGAAGGATTTGGAAGGCGAAGAAAAAGAAATGTTCCGGACAGAATTGGGTGGGCACGATGATGGTATCAATGCGTTGATCAAAGGGGGGTATGCACTATTAAATTTGATTACATATTTCACAACTGGAGAAGACGAGACTCGTGCATGGACGATACTGCGTGACTCAACCGCTCCGGTTGCTGGTATGGCTATACACACTGATTTTCGTGACAAGTTTATACGTGCAGAGGTTATACATAATACAGATTTATTATCTGCTGGTTCATTTGCTACTGCTCGTGAAAAAGGACTGGTCCGTACAGAAGGCAAGGAGTACGTGGTAAAGGATGGGGATGTGATTGAATTTAGAATTTAATGCTGTACAGCATTAAATTCTAAATTCAATCACCCTGAGATTCGCTCACCAAGCGAATCGAACGGATACGTATTTATATTTTGAATCCCGCTCACTAGGCGGGCTGAATGGTGTGTAGATTTTAGGGGGTTAGAAATAAAATACCCCTTCCTGCCACATGGACATCGGGGGTATGTACAAATTTCACTCTCATAATTGACTTGGTACAGTCTACTTTCTATTAGAAATAAAGTCAAGTTGAGATATGGTGGTGATATAGAGTCTAGGATTTGAGCAAGAGAAAAGCCCCTTTGTTTGCTTTGCGGTTTGTTGCCACATTACATTAAAGAGGCTTAGGAAAACGGAACAACCGAAGCCGAAGTAGCGGAAAACGGAAAACGGAAAACGGAAAACGGAAAACGGAAAACGGAAAACGGAATCTGCGGTAAGTATAATTGATATTTGAGTTTTGTCAAGTCGTACCAAACAGGTAATCAGTACCCAAAATGGCACTTATTTTTGTTAAATATTGGGGATGGAGATATAATTGAATTATGTCGGATATAAAAAAAAGAATAAGTGAGGTTTTAGAAAGAGGATACTTGCTTAGTATTGGAACTGTTGATGATGGTGGGGTATGGGTTTCTGATGTTAGATATGTATCCGATGATAATTTCAAGATTTATTGGATGTCAGATCCAAAATGCCGACACTCAAAGTCCATAGAAAATAATCCAAAAATTGCAGCAACAATAGAATTAAATTACAACTTTGGAACGCCCAATCTAGGGTTACAGATGTCTGGTACGGTACGAAAATTGGGTTTGATGAGACCTGATCTTGCAATCAAATATGTAACGAGACGTGGTAAACCAAAACCATCTCAAATATCAAACATCCTCAAGAACGGATATAGTTGGTATGAGTTAAGCCCAGAATTCATAGAGTTGAATGATGAAGAGAATTTCGGATTTGATAACAAACAAAAGATGATAGTCTTATAAATGTTACTTCTTCTTATTTGGTTTTATTTTTAATTTGCTTGGTGTTTTTTTGAATCGGGGAATCTTTTGATTTCCTACGGAAACTTTTTCCAAAAACATTTTTGTTGGTCGTGCCCACATACCACCATCCTCAAGGTGAATATATATGGTCATGGGTTCTAGGGTCTCACTATGCAATACTTCGGCTAATACTTTTACTTTTGTACCTTTATAATGCGTATATGTTTGCCCAATTTCTATTTTGTTCATAATATCTGAATTATATCATGCAAAAGAAATGGCGTCTGCTTTCGCTGACGCCATGGTTCCCAATTATTATGGGTTATTATTGCCAGGGTGGTATCGTAGTCACCACCCTGTTTCTAGATCGGTGTAAACACGACCCTCTAATGGGTCGCCAAACCGTCACCACCTAGACGCGATTGGTTTAACGGACCGGCGGTGTGTTTAGTAGGCGAACTTTTGTTGTTCCCATATAACCAGTATATATTACATGATCTATATGTCAAGAATTTTTTGTATGGTATAATCTAAGTATTACCAAATAAACTTAAGGTCATGGAACCAAATCAAATACAAAAAACCCCCTCAATGAGTTCGGGGCAGGCAAAAACATCTGCGAAAGATTTTTTTCTCAATCTCGGTGCTATCGTGGCACTGTATACAGTGGTGGTTGCTCTTATTAACTTGTTATTTACCGTTATTAACACAGCATTTCCTAAAATCACCAATGCGTACCAGTATTTTGGTAGTAGTTCAATCAGTTTCCCGGTCGCAACACTGATCATTTTCTTTCCCATCTACGTTTTATTGATGTGGATTTTGGAAAAAGGATTTATGACAGAGCCAGATAAACGACACGTTAATGTTCGTCGATGGCTGACATTTATTACCCTGTTCATTGCTGGACTTGTTTCTGCAGGGGATTTGGTGACAGTGTTGTACTATTTTCTTGATGGACAAGAATTGAGCACTGCCTTTCTCTTGAAAGCCCTTGTGGTACTTCTGGTGGCATGTGGTGTATTCATGTATTACATTTCTGATATTCGCAATCGACTCTCATCACTATCTAGAAAAATTTGGCTTGGGATTGCGCTAGTATTTGTCATTGCCTCTATCATCTGGGGATTTGTGGTTATTGGTTCACCTCGTACCCAACAGTTGTTCAAATACGATATTCAGAAAATCAGCGATTTACAAAACCTTGATAGCCAAGTTCAGTCATATTATTATTCAAAAAACACATTACCGGAAACTATGGCAGATATAACAGGTATGGCGTACTACTTGAACGCAAAGGATCCACAGACAGGTGTAAGTTATGTGTATGAAAAAGTAGATGTGGCGAATTATAAACTCTGTGCGGTTTTCAACAAGGATTCACAGGATGATGTGAATAATAAAACGATGTATATTGGTGGTTATAATGCAAACTGGACCCATCCAGCAGGGCAGTATTGTTTCCCTCGAACAGTTGATCAACAAAAAGGTATTCCGGCTCCTATCCGATAACAATTGAGTGTTTTACAGATTAAAAACAGCAAGGATGTCCTTGCTGTTTTTGCTGAGTTGGAAGTTTTGAGGTATTATGTGGACATCATGGCTACATCAAAAAAGGCACATACGCGCGAATACGATCATAAAAAGATTGAAGGGAAGTGGCAGAAAGTGTGGGAGACAAAAGGTGTATTTAAGGCATCTGACACATCTAAAAAACCAAAATTTTATGGATTGATTGAATTTCCGTATCCCTCTGGTGACGGACTTCATGTTGGTCATGTTCGTAGTAATACAGCCATGGATGTCATCGCTCGTAAACGTCGGGCTGAAGGGTACAACGTGTTGTATCCGATTGGTTGGGATGCATTTGGTTTGCCAACGGAAAATTATGCTATTAAAACAGGTATTGCTCCGGACAAAGTTACGAAAAAAAACACAGACACATTTCGCCGCCAATTAAAATCAATCGGTTTTTCGTTTGATTGGTCTCGAGAGGTAAACACAACTGATCCAAAATACTACAAATGGACACAATGGATTTTTTTGCAGTTTTTGAAACATGATTTGGCGTACAAAGCAAAAATCAATATCAACTGGTGCCCGAAAGACAAGATTGGTTTGGCAAACGAGGAAGTTGTAAATGGTTGCTGTGAAAGATGTGGTACACCGGTAGAGAAAAGAGAAAAGGAACAATGGATGTTGCGTATTACAAAATATGCAGATCGTTTGGATAAGGATTTGGACACGGTTAACTATTTAGAAAAAATTAAACTCCAACAGAGAAATTGGATTGGACGATCTGAGGGAGCAGAAATTGAGTTTGGAGTAAAAAATAGCGACGAAAAAATAAAAGTGTTCACAACACGTCCAGACACCATTTTTGGTGCGACATATGTTGTACTTGCTCCAGAACATCCATATATACAAGGATGGAAATCTAACATCCATAATTGGCAGGAAGTAGAAAAATATATTTCTGATTCAAAAAATAAATCAGAGATTGAACGCGGAGATGAAGGTAAGGAAAAAACAGGTGTTGAATTGAAGGGTGTTCAGGCGATTAACCCTGCAAATCAAGAGTTCATACCTGTGTTTGTTGCAGACTATGTTCTCGGGTCATATGGTACAGGAGCGGTTATGGCAGTACCGGCACATGATGAACGTGATTTTGCTTTTGCGCAGAAATATAATTTACCAGTGAAGAAAGTTATTTTTGGTGGTGATACGAGTGCTGTCTATACTGGGCAGGGTATTTTATTAGATTCTGCTCAATTTTCTAATAAAGATTCTGATGTAGTTAAAAAAGAAATCACAAAATTTGTTGGTGGAAAATGGGTGACCAAATTCAAACTTCGTGACTGGGTTTTTTCACGACAGAGATACTGGGGTGAACCAATTCCCGTTGTCCATTGTGATGTGTGTGGGGTTGTGCCATTAAAAGAAAAAGATTTGCCACTGACATTGCCAAAAGTTACTCGGTATGAACCAACAGACACCGGGGAGTCTCCTCTTGCAAGTATCTCAAAATGGGTTAATACAAAATGCC
>JAUPVF010000021.1 GCA_030917185.1 Patescibacteria group bacterium | reverse complement strand
TTTCTGTCGCCAACTAATCCTTGAATTTCTGACACCAATATAATCATATCCAACAAATCGGGAATACCTTCGCCTGTTTTAGCAGAAATAGCGACCGCAGGAACATCTCCGCCGTATCCTTCAATATATATTTCATGTTCTTCAAGACTTTGTTTGGTTCGTTCAACGTTTGCTTCTGGGCGGTCAATTTTGTTTATGGCAACAATGTAGGGAATACCACTATCAGTGATTGATTTTAATGCTTCTAGTGTTTGCGGTTTAACACCGTCTTCAGCAGAAACAACAAGTATGGCAATATCGGCAACATGTGCACCTCGTTGTCTGATACCAGAAAATGCCTCATGACCAGGGGTGTCAATAAATGTAATTGGGTGAATTTTCCCTTCATTACTTACATGTTCTACTTCGTATGCGGAAACGTGTTGGGTAATACCGCCTGCTTCATTAAGTGGTTGTGTACTTTTCCGAATATATGCAAGGAGTGTGGATTTGCCATGGTCAATATGACCCATGATCGCAATAACCGGCGCTCGTTCTGTTGTGTGTGTATTCTGTGTAGCCATGGCAAATGATGTTAAGGGATGTCATACCCGTTTCTAATTGTGATTAATAGTGGAGATTCTTTTTGGCTTCATCTACAACTCGTTGTTCTTCTTCCGTCAGTTCATATTCACTTTGGAATTTTTCTAATGGTTTGGAAAAAATACTGACTCGGTCACGTGAATATAGGCTAGAGAGTATGACACCATCACCATGTTCATCAACAAGTGTGGTAGAAAAACTTTGGTTACCACCTTCACCAGTTCCTTTGAACGGGTTAAAGCGGACAGTTTCAATTGCTTGAATGCTTCGTTTAAGTCGGGCCTCAACATTTTTGAAATAGGCAATTGAGTCTCGTTCAAATGCGTCTAGGTGCATTAATTTGTTATGTGCCTCCACGATAGAGTCTTCTAGTGAACGGGCATTTTTACCAAGCAACAGTCTATGTATTTTTATTTCAAGGCGGATAATCCAGCCAATGAGTATAACTACTATTGCGATTGCACCGTAGGTAATAATCATTGGGTCTAAAATCATTTCGTCATTATACATAAAAATGTAACTTTTGCAAAATATGTTGTGCAGTGTATAGTGTATGTATTATGACAGCATCTCGTCCCAAACGAATTTTTTTGGATTACGCATCTATAACACCAGTTGATCCAAATGTGTTGGAAAAAATGAACGCGTCTCTGATGGAGTCATTTGCTAATCCATCAGCGTTGTATACCGAAGCACTGACAGCGCGGGAGACAATGAACATGGCTCGTCGTGATTGTGCGCGAGTGTTGGGGAGCCAGGATAATGAAATTGTTTTTACATCTGGTGGCACCGAATCAAATAATCTGGCATTGCTCGGAGTTTTTGAACATGCGATTCAAACGGGGATTAAAAAACCTCACATCATTACAACAACAATTGAACATCCTGCTGTGTTGGAGGTGTGTAAAGAAATTGAAAGACGGGGCGGGGAAGTCACCTATATTTCTGTTAACGAGGATGGAGTTGTATCACCAAAAGACATTCAAAAAGCAATCACTGATTCAACAGTGCTTGTTTCGGTGATGTATGCTAATAATGAAATTGGTAGTATTCAACCAATAAAAGAAATTGTTAAGGGAATTCGTGAGTGGAGACAACAACACAATACTGCATTCCCATATGTACATACAGATGCGTGTCAGGCGATATTGTACGAACCAATACATGTTATAAAACTCGGTATCGATTTGTTAACACTTGATGGTATCAAAATGTATGGACCACGGGGGATGGGATTGTTATATGTCCGTACTGGTGTGGTGTTGTATCCGCTCATCTTTGGAGGTGGACAGCAGGGTGGCATACGAAGTGGAACTGAACATGTTGCCAGTATGGTTGGTTTGGCATATGCGTTGGATATTGCAGAGTCATACAGAGAAATAGAGTCTGAAAGACTAACAAAAATTCGTGACTATGGGATCAATAAAATTTTAGAAACATTTCCACAGGCGACAATAAATAGTTCGCGGGAAAACCGGTTACCAAATAATATTAATATATGTTTTCCAGGGATTGATGCTGAATTTGTAGTTATTTCACTTGATGTTGTGGGTATTTCTGCATCATATTCGTCTGCGTGTCGGACATTGAAAGAGGACTCATCGTCATATGTTATTGAAGCACTTGGTAAAAAAGATTGTGCAAACTCTAGTCTGCGATTTACACTCGGTCGCGAGACTGTGCAGGGTGATATAGATACTCTGGTAGAGGCACTGAAAGAAATAATTATATAAATGAAAGGGCGTCCCACGGGACGCCCTTTTTGCTAGAACAACTGGTCCACCAATTCGAGCTCCAAACACTCGGGGGCGGACAATCTGAGCCATCCTGTGGCGGCTAGTGTCGCCATCCTATGGTTATCGGAGTGTAGTTTCGGAAATCTCTTTAGGATTTCCGAGAACAGATCTTTGTAGTCCGAGATCTCTTTTTTGAGTCTTGAACCTACTATCCCCTCATTGTCTATGTCAGACGGTTGCAACAGGAAACTTCCTGTATGCAACAAAAGAGTGCCATCTCGTTCCATTTCTCGATAACCACCCCTTATTGCGAGGGCGATGACGGCAGCCATCGATACTGCATTATAGATCCTGAGATCAATGAACACGTCATTTTTCTGGAGATTTTCGAGATGGCGAACTAGGCGTATGCCCGGTTCAACCTTGCCCCCTTGTGAATTTATCACCACCCCAAGGTCATGACGGGGGTAAATTTTATCTGTTTTAGATTGGTTGATAATTTTTTCAACCAACCCCGCGTTTACCTCATCGAGTATACACACGATGGGTTGTAGCATAACATGCTCCTTTGGTATAATATCCATATTAGTAATAACACAATCAAAAATGAATGTCAATTTTGAGGGGCTACATGACGACAGTGATGAGGTTAATAGTGCAGAAGTATTAGAAGCTGCTGCAAAACTTGTTGAATCAAGCGAATTATTAAGAAATGATGAGTATACCCAGCGAGTTTTAAGGGGTGGTGGTAAGGTAGATACGGGTAATGTGGTAGATATAGGAGATTTCCTAGTCGCCAGACAGGCAGTGTTGGAAGAATGGGAAGCAAAAGGAAGAATGGCTGCCATGGAAGAAAAGAATAAGGGTGCATATGATGCCGCCGTAAGAGAGGCGGGGAGTGGTGTTGGGTATTCAGTTAGACCTGAGTTAGACAAATAATTAAACAAGAGGAAACGAGTAAAAACAGAGACATCCTAGGTTGTCTTTGTTTTTATGTGTCTTGTGTTATAATACACATACATTATGGATGACCTCAACACAAATCAGATTGTTTTATTAACTCTTTTGGTCAGTTTTGTGACTTCAATTGCAACCGGTATTATTACTGTCTCACTTTTGCAACAGGCACCTTTAGAAGTTACTCGAACAATAAACCGTGTTGTTGAAAAAACAATTGAAAAGGTTACTCCAACAGATTTGTTATCAACTAAACCGAAAGAAGTAACCACTGTGGTGGTCAAAGAAGAAGACTTGATATTAAACTCAATTGATAAAAATCAAAAAAGTATTGTTCGTATTTATGAACGTGATCCAGTAGCCGAAACCAAACAGTTGTATGGACTTGGGGTGGTGACCACTAAAGATGGACTGATTGCAACTACACGTAGAGTTATTTCAATTGATATGGTGTACACTGCGGTTGACGCTGATGGGGTGGAACTGTCCATTGCACCTATCGTACCGGACAAACAGACGAGTTTTATGTTGTTTCGGGCGGCACGTCCAAGCAAGGGTTCATATGCATTTTCCCCTGCAACACTTGCAACAGTTGAACCAAGTTTAGGTCAAACCATCATCGGCCTCGGTGGTGATACAACTAATGCTGTGTCTGTGGGACGGGTGTCATCATTTATCATGAAAGAAAATGATACCAGTAGTTCAACCACTAAATTTGTATCTGGTATAGAAACAGATCTGAGTAGTCGAGGTTTACTTTCCGGCAGTCCATTTTTTAATCTTTCAGGGGATATTATTGGTATGAAATTATCAGAAGCAGAGACAAGTGCTTTTACTCCTATCACTATTTTTACTCATGAATTACCTCAATTGGTTGATAAAAAATAATCACACAAGAACATTCCTAGCCAATTTGACTAGAGTGCTATTTGGCGATATAGTTTACATGTAAACTAATTTTAGATATGCCACCATTTAACCAATTTACAACAAAAGCAAAAGAAGCCATTCGTAAAGCCCATGAATTGGCTATTGAGCGTAACCAGAACCACGTAAATCCACTGCATCTGTTGGCTGCTTTGGTGTTGCAGGAGGATAGCATTGTTTCTTCTATTTTGGATCGTCTAGAAATAGATTCTATTTTATTGACCGACTCGTTATTGGATACGATCGAAGGCACAGAATCTGGTCAAACACTGTCTGCATCATATCAGATTTATCTTACTCCAGAGTTGGCACAGGTTATTGAAAATTCCACAAAAGAAGCAACGGAACTCGGAGATGAGTTTGTTTCAACTGAACATTTATTTATTTCTGTGATGCAGACACCAAGTCCTGCACGTGATTTGTTAATGAAATTCAAGATCACAAAAGACACAGTGTTGCAGATACTTGAGGAAATTCGTACCAAGAAAAATGCAGAGGCAGAGGCACCTAAAAAATTTAAGGCATTATCTAAATACACTCGCAATTTAACAAAACTGGCATTACAGAACAAACTCGATCCAGTTATTGGTCGTGATAGTGAAATATCACGTATTATTCAGATACTGTCACGACGTACGAAAAATAATCCAATCCTTATCGGTGAGGCGGGTGTTGGCAAAACCGCTATTGCAGAAGGTTTGGCTATTCGGATGAGTATGGGCGAGGTGCCAGAATCACTCAAAGATAAAGAATTAGTTTCTCTTGATCTTGGTTTACTTATTGCTGGTACAAAATACCGTGGTGAGTTTGAGGAGCGATTGAAAAATATTTTGAAAGAAATTGAAAAGGCAGATGGTAAGATTATTTTGTTTGTCGATGAAATACATACCATTGTTGGTGCAGGTTCCGCAGAAGGTTCATTAGACGCTTCAAACATGTTGAAACCGGCATTGGCTCGGGGTGAATTAAGAGCCATCGGTGCAACTACACTGAAAGAATATCAAAAATATATTGAAAAAGATCCCGCATTAACCCGGCGTTTTCAGCCGGTCTATATCAATGAGCCAAGTATTGCCGATGCAATTACTATTTTGCGAGGACTAAAGGAAAAATATGAGTTGTATCATGGTGTGCGTATTACAGATGAGGCGATTGTTGCCGCAGTTAATTTGAGTAGTCGATATATTACCGATCGGTTTTTGCCTGACAAAGCAGTGGATTTAATTGATGAATCCGCTTCATTTTTGAAAATTGCGTTGGAAAATATGCCACCAGTCTTGCAAGAAACTCATTCTAAAGTTGTTAAGTTGGAAATTGAACGCGAGGCATTGAAAAAAGAAACAGATCAAAAATCAAAAGCCCGAGTGAAAGATATTGAGAAAGAAATCGCTGACTTACAAGAGGAAACAAGTGAGTTGGAATTAAAATGGAATAATGAAAAAGAAACAGTTACTGGTATCAAGTCACTAAAAAAACAATTAGAAGAACTCCGTCGTGAGGCGGATACTGCCGAAGCACGAGCTGATTTATCTAAAACAGCTGAAATTCGTTATGGCAAAATCCCTGAACTAGAAAAAGAGTTAGATGCTAAAATCAAACGGTTGAAGAAATTACAAAGTTCTCGACGTATTTTGAAAGAAGAAATCACCGAAAATGATATTGCTAACATTGTATCTAAATGGACAGGTATTCATGTATCACGCATGTTGGAGGAAGAAGCGGATAAGTTGAACCGAATGGATGATGTGTTAAAGAAACGCATCGTCGGTCAGGATGAGGTGGTCAAAAAAATATCAGATACAATAAAACGTTCACGTGCTGGCATTGCTGATCCCAATCGACCAATTGGTTCGTTCTTGTTTTTGGGTCCAACTGGTGTTGGTAAAACAGAATTAACTAAAGCCCTAGCACAATTTCTTTTCAATGATGATAAGGCGCTGATTCGAATTGATATGTCTGAGTTTATGGAAAAGCATAGTGTGTCCAAAATGATTGGTGCACCTGCTGGATATGTTGGATATGAAGAAGGAGGGAATTTAACTGAAATGGTACGACATCGGCCGTACTCTGTTGTGTTGTTTGATGAAATTGAAAAGGCACACCCGGAGGTATTTAATATCTTGTTACAAGTTTTGGACAATGGTCAGTTGACTGATGCTAAGGGTCGCGCAGTTAACTTCCGCAACACTGTTATCATTTTAACCTCAAACATTGGCTCACAATACATTGATAAAATGGAGAAAATTGGATTTTCTCATGATAAAACAGAAAAAGCCGGCTATGAGGAAGCAAAAACAAAAGTGATGGATGCACTGAAAGATCATTTTCGTCCAGAGTTTTTGAACCGATTAGATGATATTGTTATTTTTGATATTTTGGGTAGAGAAGCAATTGCTGAAATTGTTAAAATTCAAGTTGGTATTATTACCGAACGGTTAGCCCAAAAAGAAATATCAATTACACTTACCCCAGCCGTGTATACTGATCTTGCTGATACGGGGTATAGCCCACAGTACGGAGCACGACCATTGAAACGTTTGATTCAAAACAAAATCTTAACTCCAATTGCATCTCTTATGGTAAGTAAAGGTATTATGAAAGGCGGTAGTATTACTGTTGATGTGAAGGGTGGGGAATATACATTTGATGTTAAAAAAGGTAGAAAAGGCTCGTTTGTAGCAGAAAACCTGGTTAGTAAAAAGGCAGCAGTATAATATTGAGTGGTTGTAAGAATTTGTGTCATCCTTACGGGTATGATATATTTTCTTACATATGCGTCGGTGGTAGAGTGGTCAATTACAACAGACTGTAAATCTGTCGGCTTCGGCCTACGTAGGTTCGAATCCTACCCGGCGCACAATATAAAAAACTGCTGAAAGGCAGTTTTTTATATTGTGCGCCAGAGCAAGCAAACTGCTTTGCTTGCGTGGTGGATTCGAATGGCGGGATACGAGGTGAAATCTCATATGTTTTGGTAAATGAAAGCCCATGGAAGAGATCCGTTGTCGAGGCTCTTTCATGGGCATAATTTATACTTTGCAACCTTGTTGGCGTAGAATATGCAACTCTTCTTCTGTCAGCCGTTTGGCTGGGCCAGATTCTTCGAGAGTGTTATCCTTTGCGATAAAGGTTTGCAAAGCATTTAGGATGTGAGGCAAGACCTCATCCCAAGAAAACATTGAAGCTTTAGATAGTTGTATAGTGTAGCGATCAAATAAGATTTCTCCCTCCATCCCATCTAATTCGCTGACCGTCTTGCAGAAATTGAGAAGGTTGTCTGCATTGATTGCTTGCTTCTTGAATTCTTTTCCTATTTCACTTGAGTCAGCAGAGCACTCAAAGTAGAGGACAGATCCTTGGATCAACCGTTGATTGACATGGATTTCGACAACATTTGGATTCGGGCAGAACTCAATTTGGCATTTCATAGGGAACCTTTCTGATTAAATTTAATCATATTAATATCATTAAGTCAACTATGTTAAATATAAGGCCAAATCCCGTATGCTGTGCAACACCATGGCATTTGCCCACTTGGGTATTAGGTGGTAGATTTGGTGTATGAAAACATCTATCCCATACTGTTTTTTGAATGGTGCAATTATACCTGTGAACAAGGCATCGGTTAGTTTGTACGACATTGGTCTACTACGTGGGTATGCAATCTACGACGGTATTACCACGTTCAATAATAAAATCTTTCAATTTGCAGACCACATGAAAAGGTTTCGTCACTCAGCTCAATCACTTGGGCTGAAGGTTCCGTATTCCAACCAAGAAATTGAAAAAATAATTTATTCACTGATCAAAAAGAATAGTTTTGAACGGACGAATCTGCGTTTGATTTTGACTGGCGGGCAAACAATTGCTGGTATTGAATACGACCCACAACACCCAACATTTTTCATATTAGCTGAACCATTTTCAGCATTACCGAAAGTGCTGTATACAAAAGGAGCAAAATTGATGACATTGGATCATCAACGATTTATGCCCGAGTCAAAAACAACTAACTACATTACGGCGACACAGTTTCAACGGAAACGAAAAAAAGAAAAAGCAATTGAGATTTTATTTGTACACAATGGAAAGGTTTTGGAATGCGCAACCAGTAATGTGGCGATATTCACGGGTGGTACATTAGTTACACCATCTCACAATGTGCTTGGAGGTATTACACTGAAAGTTGTGCTCACATTAGCAAAAAAACACTTTACGGTTGAACAGAGGGATATTTCTGTTGAAGAATTATTGTCTGCTGATGAAGTTTTTATCACATCGTCATACAAAGATATTATTCCGGTAGTGAAGGTAGATGGGCATATAATAGGGGACGGTCAGGTGGGTAATAATACCCAGATTTTGATCAAAGATTTTGCTGTTTTGACCCGAAATTATTAGACTTGCTTTTACATCCTATTGTGTGGTATATTCTTAAAACCTAATAAATATATTTATGTCACAAGATAGATTAATTCCACTTCGAAACAAATCAACTGGTGAGGTGTATTGGACCTCAAAAAACAAGAAAAAGGTTGAGCGAAAAATCGAACTCAAAAAATATAGCAAGAAACTCCGCAAACGAGTTGCTTTCAAAGAGACCAAAAAATAAAACAAAAATTCGCCAAAAAGGCGATTTTTTGTTAGTATTATTTTGATTCGGGAGATTAGTTAAGTGGTATAACAGCGCTCTCCAAAAGCACTGTCGGGGGTTCGATTCCTCCATCTCCCGCAGAAAAGACATAGTCATTCTTGTGTGGAAATAATAAGGCCCCACAATGTGAGGCCAATGAAAACAGTCCGCTATTTGTGTGCAGTCAGTACGATTCCTAACGCACACATCGTACCAATACCCACGATAGCGCAGATTACGATGCCCCAGCCACCGTAGGCGCTAAATATCTTGTGCATAGACACCTCCAAACTATTTGTACTCTGAAACTGTTTTTGAGTCAAGAAAGTGTGATATACATATTTCAATCTCATGAGTATCTGTTGGTGCAAACCAATGGATTCGAGCATCTCTCTTAAACCAGGTAATTTGGCGTTTTGCATAATGCCATATTTCAGTGTTTAATTTTTCAACAAAATCTTGTTTTGAAATTTTATGTTGTAATAGCAATGATTCGTATCTATATTCCAATCCCAATTCAAACATCCGTTTCCATGACAAGCCATTGTCATGCAGTTTCTGTGCTTCACGAAGCATTCCTTTTTTTAGTCTCGCATCCAGTCTTTTTATGATTCGTTCTTTTAATTGTGTATCGGACAGTGTGAGTCCAATTTGTAAAAACTCATACGTGGTAGAGTCTCCCTGCTTTTTTTTGTTGAGTGGGGGGACTGCACCGAGAGCAGTCGCAATTTCAATTGCTCGTACGAGCCGGACAGGGTTGTGTTGTTCAATTGTCTGCGCTCGTTCTGGGTCAAGTTTTTGTAATATGGTAAACAAAGATTGCGCGTCTTTTTTCTCTAATTCATTACGCAGTTTTTTATTTGGTGGGACGTGGGGGAGGGTTATGTCATCAACGATTGATTGGATATAGAAGCCGGTGCCACCACAAATAATCGGTAATTTACCACGAGACAGTATATCTTTTATTTTCTGTTCGGTCTTCCTCTTCCATGCATCAACAGAAAATCTTGTTCGGGGGGATATAACATCTAGTAAATAGTGGGGAACTCCCTGCATCTCCCTTTTGGTTATCTTGCCTGATCCAATATCTAGACCAGTGTAGACTTGCCGTGAATCGGCTGAAATGACCTCTCCTTTGTGTTTTTTTGCTAGGAGCACAGCTAAGTCACTTTTGCCTGTGGCGGTTGGTCCAAGCACAACGAGGATTTTCGGTTTGGTTGACATTATCACTCCATTATGGATAATTTTCATCGGAGGTCAATATGTGTCTTATAACGTGCACCGAGAGACAAAGAAGGAAAGTGGTTTTTACTGTCCAGAATGAAGGACATTTGCCAGAAAGGTACGTGGATGAGTTCAGTGGGACAATCGATGAATTCGCCTCGTACATGCAAAAGAAATGGGAGTATTTGCATGGCCAATACCTATACGTGGATCTCATTTCTACAGCGGTTTTGCCACCGGATTCTCGTCTGGATGTCGGAACCTTTCCTCTTCCAGTCCCGCACTAGTTTTCATCCCCGCATGTGCTTGGCACATGCGGGGGTTCTTAATATAATCCATTTGATTTTTTGGCAAAATCAAGTATGATTTCAATATTGCCGCGGTGGCGAAATTGGCAGACGCAATAGACTCAAAATCTATTAATGGCAACATTGTGAGGGTTCAAGTCCCTCCCGCGGCACAATGGAAAAGCGTGTAAGTAATGACAAAAAACTACATGCATACATAATTGGCCTAGCTTTGGGTGATGGAAATTTGTCTAATCCAAACGGAAGAGCTGTGAGACTTAGGATAACTTGTGACAAAAAGTATAAAGAACTTTACAGATATATTTCTGATTGTTTGAAAAAATTATTACCTGATAATAGTGTTTTTTTAATTGATCGTCCTACATATGTTGATGTGACCTGTCATTCTAATAAGTTAGAGGGTTTGCTTGGTTGGAAAGCGAAAGGTGGTTCAAAATTTAAACAGAATGTACGGATACCAGACTGGGTTTTAAGAAATAAGTCCTACTCAAAGGAATGTTTGAGAGGTATTATCCAAACCGACGGTTCTATTTATAGGGACAGAGGTTATTTAATGGTAAATATTGTAAGTAATATACCGTCTCTAGCTAATACCATAATGTCAGCCATTACTAATATTGGTTATAAACCAAATATGCAGATTCATCAGGACCCTAAGACTGTTAAGTATACTATTAGGATTTCAAAAAATACAGATAGATTTATAGAAGATATTGGTGTGTGGAAAAAATGATTTAATATTTACATCTCATTCAGTAGTGTCACATCTGCTCCAATTGCATTCAGGCGTTCAGCAATGTTTTCGTATCCACGGTTAATCGCATACACGTTACGGAGAATAGATGTTCCTTTTGCTCCAAGCATTGCAACAAGGATAATCATTGCTGGGCGTAAGGCAGGGGGGCAGACAATCTGGTTGGCTTTCAGTGGTCGTGGTCCATTTACAAATACACGATGCGGGTCGGCAAGCACAATATCTGCTCCAAGTTTGTTGAGTTCAGTGAAATAGATTGCTCGGTTTTCCCACATCCAATCATGTATTAATACTGAACCTTTTGCCTGTGTTGCAATTGGTACGAAAAACGGCAAATTGTCTGTGTTAATGCCTGGATATGCGGACGCATGGATTTTATCGTTTGGTGCGACGAGGGTTGATGGATACACAGTGATGTCGCATAGTCGAGTAGATCCGTTTTTGGAAAAATAAATATCTGATTTTTTGTATTTCAAACCCATTTTCTCTAATTTCAATAATTCCAGTGAGAGAAAATCAATCGGGCATCGGGTGATAGTGAGTGTTGAGTTTGTTACAATGGCGGAAGCAATAAACATCATAGATTCAATCGGGTCTTCACTGTTGTGGTATTCAATCGGAGTATTTATTTCTTTGACCCCATGTACGACGAGTGTGCTGGTACCGATACCGTCAATTTGTACACCACATTTTTGTAGAAAGAAGCATACTTCTTGAACCTGGTAGTTGGGCGGTGTAAACCTGAGGGTGGTTACACCGGGGATAAGTGCTGAGGCGATTAATAAATTTTCTGTTGCGGTATCGCTTGCTTCATAAAGCACAATATCAGCGGGTTTGAGTTTTGTGTTGGTGATTTCGTAGTGGGATTCTTTTGTTTTAATCTTTACCCCAAGCGATTCCAGTCCGTATTTGTGTGCTGCAATTGTTCGTTGTCCCATTTTACATCCGCCTGCATGGGGAATATCAAATTTTTTACTTACATGGATAAGTGCTCCAATCATCATTAATATCGATCTGATACGTGAGGCAGATTCTGGATTCATATCATCAAGTATAAATTTTTTTGGTGGAGTGATTTTGACTGTATTCTGTTGTATCCATTCAACTTTTACTCCAATACTTTCAAATATTTCTATGATACGAGATATTTCTTCAATACGGGGGATACCATGGAGTATGGTTTGTTGTTTGTTTAATAATGATGCGCAAAATAATCCAAGTGCTCCATTTTTTGATGTGTTGGTTTCAATAGTGCCTGATAGTTTTTTACCTCCAACAATTTTGAAATCATCAGTTGTATTGGTAACTTTAATAAGTGATCTACCGAGAAGTGCACTGATTTTTTTCAATTGGTCTGCACTTAGGTTTTGTTCACCTTTTTCAATACGCGCAATGGCACTTTGAGATGTTTTCATTTGATGGGCAAAATCGCTTTGCGTGTACCCCTTGTCTTCACGCATTTGTTTGATAAGTATCCCCAGTTTTTTTGTATGTTCCATGTTTTTGATTATATCATATGTGATATAATAGCAAGTGTGTCTGTGGATATCCTCTATGAATATAAAACAAAATATTTTTTTATCTGAATACACAACCCTCCGAATTGGTGGGCGGGTAAGGTATTTCATTGAATGTATCACAGACACAGATATTGTTGATGCGGTAACATATGCAGATAATCACAACCTGCCTATTTTACCGCTTGGTGGGGGATCCAATATGGTGATCGCTGATCATGCACACAACATGGTATGTATTCACATGGTTAATACTGGTTTAGATGTTGTGTATGAAGATGAGTCATCCATACATATATCAGTTGGTGCAGGGTACCTATGGGATGATTTTGTGGAATATACTGTTCTCCATGGGTACTCTGGTATTGAAGCATTGTCTGCTATTCCTGGCACATGTGGAGCAACACCAGTTCAAAATGTTGGTGCCTATGGACAAGAAGTGTCAGAGACGATTGTGTCTGTCAGAGTGTATAATACAGCAAGTAATATCTTTCAAGGTTTTTCTAATACAGATTGTCAGTTTGGTTATCGGGACAGTGTGTTTAAGCATTCCTCTCGGGGAACATATATTATTGAATCAGTCACTTTTAAGTTAGACAAGAAGCCACCATCAATACCTCAGTATCCACGTGTGTCAGATGAATTGCAGTTGATGCAGGAGCATTACCCATACGAATCTCAGTTAATGCATATAAGGAGGGCAATCCAAAAAATCCGATCTGATAAATTACCAGATCCCCATCACGTTCCCAATGTCGGTTCTTTTTTCAAGAATGTATATGTTAATCCAGAAAAATTTTTTGAATTGCAGAAACAATTTTCAGCCATACCATTTTTCATTGATGGCGATATGTATAAAATACCCACAGGTTGGCTTATTGAATCTGTGGGTTTGAAAGGGTATTCAAGGGATGGGGTTGGTGTATATGACAAAAATGCCCTTGTATTAATCAATCAATCTTCTGTATATAGTCACGATATATTGTCGCTTGCTGAGGAAATTCATCGGGAGGTAGGTAGGAAATTCGGCTTAGCAATAGAGATTGAGCCAGAAATCGTTCCGTGATAAGATATTCACATCTAAAGTAAATTAATTTTTATCACCATGTCTCAATTTTTTAATGATTCTATTTTCTGGATTGATGTAGACAAAATACACCCAAACCCATTTCAACCTCGACGTGAATTTGATGAAATGCAATTGCAAAGTTTGTCTGATTCCATTCGGCAATACGGTGTGTTACAGGCACTCGTTGTCACTCGTAAAGAAGTTCCAAAAGAAGATGGTGGGTTAGCGGTTGAGTATGAATTAATTGCTGGTGAAAGACGTCTACGCGCATCAAAACTCGCTGGGCTATCACAAGTTCCATGTCTGATCAAAGTTGGTGATGAGAGTAATAACTTGATGAAGTTGGAATTGGCGATTATTGAAAACATTCAACGAGAAGATTTGAATCCTGTTGATCGTGCCCGTGCATTTGAACGATTGGCAAATGAATTCCATTTCAAACATTCACAAATTGGTGAAAAGGTAGGTAAAAGTCGCGAGTATGTTTCTAATTCATTACGACTGCTTATGTTGCCTGCTGATATTTTGGATGCTTTAGGACAAGGTAAAATATCCGAAGGGCATTGTCGTCCACTCATGTCTCTTGCAGATCGACCAGAGGAACAAAAAACTTTGTTCAAAGAAATTATGTTCAAAAAATTGACCGTGCGTGAAGCGGAGTCAATTGCTCGCAAGATTGCCTATGACAAAATCCGAAAAAAGGAGTACATGCTTGATCCAGAGACCCAGGAGTTGGAAGAAAAATTAACAGAAACATTGGGTACTCGGGTATCAATTGAGAAACGAGAAAATGGGGGCAAAATATCAATTGATTATTTTTCTGCTGATGATTTGAGACATATTTTAGACCTCATTAAATCAAATCAACCAAAAAATGTTTCGGATATGCTAGACAAACATATTGCGCAAAATCCTGAACCACCTATCAATGAAAATGTTCCAAATTATGTTCGCGCACCAGAAATTGCTGAAATGACAGTGGAGGATCTTGACGGGCGAACTCCTGAGGAAATTAGAAAAGAAGAAAATATTGATACAGATGAAATGTATTCAATAAAAAATTTCTCAATCTAAACTTAGTTTTTTTCTTGAGCAATCCTAATATGTTTTTTTGCCATGGTTGTTTTGCAGTATTGGATCCATTTCAAACTCGGTTTTGCGCTTTTTTTGGTTTCAATTTCTACACGATCACCGTTTTGTAATACAGTATAGATTGCCACAAATTTTCCATTTACTTTGGCACCAGATATATGATTACCAATATCTGAATGGATAGAATATGCAAAATCAATGACAGATGATCCAATAGGCAGGTCAATCACATCACCTTTGGGGGTAAAAACAAAAATACGTTCCTGAAAAAAGTCATTTTTAATATCGTCCAAAAACTCTTCACCAGCTTCTTTTTGGTATTCAACTAACTGTTGTATCCAGTGGGGGACGTCACCAGTCTGCAAAGGTTTCGTCTCTGTGGTATGTCGTCGTCCCGGTAATATTTTGTGGACCCAGAGTAGGTTCGGGTTTGAAGTTTTCTTTTTGAACCCGTCTTTATAAGAAATATGTGACGCAATACCATATTCTGCTTCTTTGTGCATTTCTTCGGTACGTATTTGTACTTCAATAATACCTCCATCACCAGTGAAAATGGTGGTGTGAAGTGATTTATATCCAGACAGTTTAGGCGAAGCGATATAGTCTTTTATTCTGTCTGGTAGTGGACGCCATATACTATGAATGATGCCGAGTATTTTGTAACAATCAGATACATCGGGCACAATAATCCTTAGTGCTGAAATATCATAAATGTTTTCAATATTCATCTCATATCGTTTCAATTTTTTATATAACGAATACAGACCCTTAACCCGGTGGTCAATTCTAAATTGCGTAATATTATTTTTTGCCAGTTCTTTTTTTAGTGCTCGTTGAAATTTATCAAGATGTTCTTCCTGTTCTATTTTTTTCAGTTTGAGCAATTTTTGAACTTCTTTGTATTCATGGGGGTAGACATAAGTAAACGATAAATCCTCCAAATCCCGTTGTAATTTTTTGATACCAAGGCGTTGAGCAATGGGGGCATATATTTCAAGTGTTTCTGTTGCGATGCGAAGTTGCTTTTCCTGTGGTACATACTGGAGTGTCTGCATGTTGTGGAGTCTATCGCATAATTTGATGATTAATACGCGAATATCCTGAGACATCGCCACAAATAACTTTCGGAGACTTTCGTTGTATCGTGATGTTCCTTTATATTTAATACTACCAAGTTTTGTTACCCCTTCAACAAGAAACCGTATTTCTCCACCAAATTCTTTTTCAATCTGTTCTCCCGTAATGTGTAAGTCTTCAATAGTGTCGTGCAGAAAACCAGCCGCGATTGTAGTGGCATTCATGCCTAACTCAGCAATGTTTTTGGCAGTAGCAAAAAGGTGATTAAAATATGGTTCACCACTATTACGTACATGACCCTCGTGGGCATGTAGTGCAAAATCATGGGCTTTTGTAATAAGCGCTAGATCCGCATCGCTTGGGTTATGGAGTAGGGAAGTGATTTCCTGTATGTGTGCCATACATCAATGATAATGATTTTTGAATAAAAGAAAAGACGCCTTTTTGGGCGCCTTCTTTTTACTCTTTTTTCTTTCTAGCAAATCCACGCTTCTTTTTTTCTTCTTTCAGTATTTCTAGGGCACGCGGTAACTCTATGGTATACACGTCATCAGTTTTAAGTGATCTGAAATCTTTTTGATGCACAATGTATGGTCCAAACCGCCCAACATTTGCAGTAATTGTCTCCCCAGTATCGGGATGTGTGCCAAGTACTCGTGGAAGTGATAAATACACAAGTGCATCTTGTAGTGTGACGGTACTTGGATCTTTTGTTTTTGGAATAGAAGCCATTTTTGGTTTTACCTTTT
>JAUPVF010000004.1 GCA_030917185.1 Patescibacteria group bacterium | reverse complement strand
TCTTCTTTTAAATCGACTCGAGCGTTTTGTATAAAATCTTGTTCATTCAATATATTCTCGATCAAGATTTTGCATGATGAGCAGTGTGTACCCGATACGTGTAATGTGTGTGTTTTCATAATTATAATTTCTTACTCTTGATCCGTAATGAATTTGACACCACCGATACACTGGACATTGCCATAGCAAACCCGGCAAATACTGGATTAAGAAGCCATCCGAACACTGGATACAAAGCTCCGGCCGCAAGCGGTATACCAACGATATTATAGATAAATGCCCAAAAAAGATTCTGTTTGATTCCTCTCATAGTGATCTTGGAAAGCTTGATGGCTTTCACTAGTTTTGAAATATCGCCACCAAGGAGTGTAATCCCAGCTGACTCGATCGCAACATCAGTACCCGTACCCATAGCAATACCCACATCGGCCTGAGCAAGCGCCGGTGCATCGTTGACGCCATCACCCGCCATAGCAACAATGCGACCTTGGGACTGAAGCCCTTTTATCTTCTCAAGTTTGTCTTGTGGTAATACATGAGCCACCACATCATCAATCCCCACAAGTGATCCAATGTACTTTGCAGCTTTTTCATCGTCTCCGGTAAGCATCACCACTTTTATACCAAGAGCATGAAGGTTTTTAATCGCCTCTACTGACTCAGATTTGATTTCATCTGCCACCATCACAAAACCGAGCACCTTTTCTACTGTCGCCAAAATAACCGGCGTCTTTCCTTGCGAAGTAAACTCATTTAATTTATCAGTGTCAAATGGAATATTAAGGTCGCTCACAAGTTTCGCATTGCCTACAAAATATTTAGTGCCTCCAATCTCTCCCACAAGACCTTTTCCTTGTATTCCTTCAAAGTTTGAAACATCAGATATTGAGATGTTTTTCTCCTGTGCATAGTTCACAATTGCATGTGCAATTGGATGCTCTGATTTTTTCTCGAGTGAAGCGAGAATTGAAACTAGCTCATCATTTTTCAAGTTTGCGAGGTTTTGTATATCGACAAGTGTCGGCTTTCCTTTGGTTATTGTTCCTGTCTTGTCGACCACCACCGTGTCTACTTTATGAAGTTTTTCGAGAGTAGCCGCATCTTTGATAAGAATTCCTTCCTTAGCACCTTTACCCACCCCAACAATTATTGCTGTTGGGGTAGCAAGCCCAAGTGCACAAGGACAAGCAATTACTAATATTCCTACAAAGGACACCAGACCGAATGAAAGTGCTTGAGAAAATCCTAGATACTGCGATCCAACAATAAGCCAAGTGCTGAGGGAAAGAAAAGCAATCATCAGAACTATGGGTACAAAAATGGCTGATATTTTGTCTGCGAGTGCCTGTATTGGCGCTTTACTTCCTTGAGCGTCTTCAACCATCTGTATAATTTGAGCAAGTAGCGTCTCTTTGCCAACCTTTGTGGCTTTAAAAGTGAATGATCCACTTGTATTTATTGTGCCAGATACAACACTGTCACCAATCTTTTTCTGGATAGGCATTGGTTCTCCAGTAACCATCGATTCATCAATAAAAGATGCGCCTTCAGTAATAACCCCATCAACAGGAATTTTTGCACCAGGCTTCACAATGATCAGATCTCCGTGCTTTACATCGTTTACTGAAATCTCGATTTCTTTTCCATCACGAACGACCAATGCCGTTTTAGCTTGAAGATTGAGAAGTTTCTCGATGGCATCACCAGTCTTTATCTTTGAACGAGCTTCGAGATATTTTCCGAGCGCAATAAAAGTAATAACCACTATCGTCACATCATAGTATTGGTACTCGACATTAATAAATGGACTAAGGACATCTTCAAAAGCAGTGACCGCAAAACTATATATAAAAGCAGTGACCGTACCAATACCGATAAGCGTATCCATGTTTGCCTTGCCGTACCGAAGGAATCTGTAGAAACCTAGAATATAAGGCCTACCCACCACAAAAAGAATATATGTCGCCAGCACCGGAAGAAGATGGTGCATGAAATTTGACACTGCAGGAGTCATCATGGGGAGAATGTCGAACTTGGGTAATATTTCCCATACCATAAAAATGATTGAGACTATGGCTATAGGAATAGCTGAGAACAGCTTTATTCTCATATCTGCCACCTCAGCAAGTTTCTCTTTTTTAGATTGGTTAAGTCCTAAATGCGCAGCATGTTCGTTTTCGGACATGCCCATCTCGTTCGCTGTCTCGGGAACCTCGAGTGAGTACCCGAGAGGTTCGATATGCTTAGAGAGGTCATGAGGACTGGTTTTTGAAGGATCAAAAGAAACCTTCGCCCTCTCTGTACCATAGTTCACTTCTGCAGAATGCACACCCTCGACTTTCTTAAATGTTTTTTCGATAACAGATGAGCATGAAGCACAATGCATTCCTTTTACGTTGTATGTTTGCGTATGCATAAATTATTTTCTCTTTAGCTTATAAACTTTTAAAATCTCCTGCTTGGCCTTCTCAGTCTGCCCAGCCTTTACCTGATTCATGATGCATCCACCAAGATGATTTTCGAGCAACAAGTCTTCTACATTTGAAAGCCCCTGCTTGACCGCTGAGGTTTGAGTGATCACATCAATGCAGTACGTGTCATTCTCGATCATCTTCTGAAGACCTCGGATCTGGCCCTCGATAAGTTTGAGGCGACGAATAATCTTTCCCTTACTTTTATCTTCCATATATTTCATGCTTAGCATTATATACCCCCTAGGGGGTATATTGCAAGTCAAACAATAAAGCACCCAAACGGGTGCTTTTATGTTCTGGTTACTGCTCTCAGCAGGTATGCAATTTTCAGAATAGTACCTATGATTTCTATCGAAACTTGAGGAGTCTAGGACACCCCCTTTAGAGGGTTCGTGCCCATGACTCGTTCTTAAAATGCTT
>JAUPVF010000020.1 GCA_030917185.1 Patescibacteria group bacterium | reverse complement strand
CATCTGTTTCTGGGTTATCACTGCTCTCGGAACCAATACCAGAACCACCCTTGTCCGCATCATCTGCGACTTTAGATGTTTCAATTTTTAATTCAGACTCAAGATCAGTGAGGGCTTTGGACACTTCACCCGTTAACCCCCGATATGACGCAATGACTTTGTTAAAATCAGATTCTGTAATGAGAAAAATCTTGAACGGCATTTCTAGTTTTGCCGATATGAAATTCAAAGCATCCCGTGCCTCCATATCATCTGGATTAACCATTCCAACCTCCAACACACCATCAGAAACTCCAATTGGTAAAAACTGGTAGTGTGATGCTGATTCTTCTGGAATATACTCTAATACTTTGCCGGGGATCTCAACACCCTCAAGACTTCGTGTGGGCACATCAAGATACTCACCCTGTGCTGCAAGGATGTCTTGGGGCGATATTCCTCGTTTCAATAAAACCTGTTCAACCGTACTGCCAGTTTCAACCGCTTCTTGTTGAATTGCAATTACATCATCTTCTTTAACGAGACCTTTTTGTACCAATACGTGTACTAAATCCATAATAACTATCGTTTAGTTGTTGGCGATGTCACCGCGGGGCGAACACGATCAACTCCAATTTCAGCAAACGGATTAGGGCGACCTTCTGGCTCCTGACTAACTGTCGCATTAGAATCTGTCAAACTCTGAAACACTGGACTTGAAAAAAGTTCACTCTCAAATGTTATGGTGTCAAATTCACTTGCAATACCTAAAATATCGGACTCCTGAGGAACATCAGTAACAACTTCACCATTATTGACTGAGTCTGACACAATAGGAGCAGGAGCTGCCGGAGATGACCAAAATGTATTATATATAATGTATCCCGATAGCGAGAATGCAATAATTGCGACCGCGAGTTTTTGTTTTTGTGATAATTGCATGGTTTAACGTAATGAATATGAAGTAAATTCAATTGTATAAGTATACGAATCTGGTGCGTCTTTTGTTCCAGCGGGTTGGATTCCTATTGACCGTACATCAGATAAATACGCATTTGTTTCTAATTCTTTCAAAAACCGTGTGAATTGTGAATACTGTCCTTTGATATTAAAAGAAACATGGTATGTTTTGTATAAAGAGTCCAATTTCTTACTTGCAACTTTTTCTTGGATATTTGCCTGAGTTTCAGCAACCTTAAACCCTTGAATGGTCAGGCCACTATGTGACGCCACGGTATTGATATCATTCGCCAAATCAACTGCCTGTAATGTATCTGGAATTATTTTTTTAACACGGTCCATACTTGGAGTTGGTACTGCCCGATATGCAGTCATCATTTCATCACGTTTAACTGCAAGGTTTTGGATTTTTTCAAACGCAGATACATATTCGCCTTTTTTCGTAGATAAATCCTGTATCTCTATAAAAGTCGGCGCCATGTATGTGTAATACGCTCCGATTGAAAGCCCTATGAGAATAAAAGGAATGAGAGATTTCATGAGTATTATTGGTTTAATGTATTAACGAACGATTCAAGTGATTGTTTGTATGAGAGTGATGATTCATTTACAGACATTGATAACTTGCCACGAATCGTCCCCGTATCGCTCACTACAAAATCACTAAATGACGGATTGCTAAATATATTTGTTTTTGAAAATATCTTCTCCTGTTGACTAAACATCGCGTAATTTAATGTCTCAACGTCCGCAGAAATAGATGGACCGGTGTCGTCTTCTTTATATGTCAGACTGATAAATCGGAAGCGTGATATTGTTGATGTTCCTAACACATCAAATACGTGGGAAACTGCCACGTGTTTATCAAGCAAATGAGAAGCGAATTTTGTTCGTTTACTTACATCAATCAACTCTCGGACAACAGCAGGATCAAACGCATCACGTGCACTATTGAGATTGGTTTCCGCTTCCTGTAATTGTTTTGTGATGATGATTTTGTACCCATACAAACCGGCAGATGCAAGAAGTGCGACAATGAACACTATAATGCTAATGACATAGAAAATACTAGCTGATTCCTCGCGAGGAATTGATGCCGATAACCCACCAATAACGACAGGTTTTTTAGGAATGAATGATGTTTGAAATTTTGGATCCATATACTAGTAATAAGTATAATACATACGATTATAAAAAACTATGTACCTGTGTATAAAACACCCCACATTATTTGCTGAATATTAAAAATAAATACTTCCACCAATTAACTGAGTTCCTGCAAGCGACGTAATGCCACACCAACCGATACCGCAAACTCTGGACCTGTCTCACGCAATATATCTTCTAGAAATGCTGGAGCGACAACTTTGGAAAACGGATCTCCCCCAACCACTTCTGTCTGAAAATTATTTTTTGCTACGTCAACCAATCCTTTCAACGCACTTCCCCCACCCACCAAAACAACCTTCGCAACATTTTTATGATATTTTTTCTGATACGCTAAGACAACTTGATTTGCTTCAGAAAAAATATAATCAAGTGTTACTGTGATGACGTCTTTGATACCAATGCCGTTTGCAACACCAAGTAAACCTTTCTCTCTTTTCATAACTTCTGCATCAACTACTGGAATACCAAGAGATTTTGACAATGCCACTGTAATACCCTGTGACCCACGGTTGATCGTATGTGATCCACGCAAAATCCCCCGTTCAACAATATACAGTTTGGTACTAGTCGCACCCATATCAACAATCATGACAGGCGTCACTTCCTGATCTAAAACCGAACGCATTGTACTAAATATCTCTATCTCAAAAAAACTAGCATCCAAACCACTCTTGGTGATAATTTCTTTGTATCGTTCTACGGTACTGTTATGGATTGCAACTAATAAAATCTCTAGTTTTTGTTGCATGTCTTTTTTATCCACATCTTCTGCCTCAGGATTTCTGTCAGGAGGAATAATAGACCAATCAAGTGTGACTTCAGAAATTGGAACTGGTATATATTTACGAGCTTCGAGTGGTACCATTTCGGCCAATTGCTTCATTGGTACAGAAGGCATTTCAATCGGCGCCATCAGACTCGATGAAAATGGAATAGCAATACCACAAACATTGGTACTGATCTTGACTTCTTTTTCGCGTAACAAATCAGTCATGGCTTCAATGACTTTTTCTACTGGAAGATTTGTCGCCTCACCGATTGACCCACCCGCGTATGGGCCCAAAGACAATTCACCATATGTTTCCAATATCGCTCTGCCACTTTTGCGTTTCAACTGAACAATTTTAATAGACGATGATCCAACATCGATTCCCAATACACTTGGTGTCTCTTTATTAAATAAATTAGAAAAGAAATTCGCCATACGAAATATAAGTATACCACAGGTATATGATATATAATATATACATGTTGAAAAAAATGAAAGAACTTTGGTGTTCATTTCTCAACGTAATTGCTCCACAACGATCACATTTTGAAATTGCCAGAAACATCACAGAATCAGAAATCAACGACCTTCCACGAGCAACACAGGTACACGACCACGCATGGGTTACCGCACTGTTTCAATACAAACACCCAACCGTCAAAGCAATTATTTGGGAATTAAAATATCACGAAAACATACTTCCCCTTCATTATATTGCCCCACTTCTCTATGACCATATGATTGAACTCATGTCCGATGTGATGATGTTTGATGGAGACGCTCGGTTTTTACTTATTCCCATACCAATATCAACTGAACGCAGAATCATGCGTGGATACAACCAAAGCGAACATATTGCCCGGGCAATCGTCAACCAAGATATAGCACACGTGATGACTTATGCACCCCAGTGGTTTGAAAAAATAATTGATACTCCCCCACAAAGCCATACCGCATCCAAAGCAGAACGTATGTATAATCTGAATAAATGTTTCAGGGCTGATCCCCGAGTACAGAACACCTATGTCATACTTATTGATGATGTCGTAACAACCGGAAGCACATTGTCTGAAGCACGAAAAACCCTCCTTGAAGCAGGCGCAAAAAATGTATACGCATTTACTATTGCACACTAACTAATAGAAGAAAGCAGAAAAAGCATTACTATTTATAATCTCGTCAACCTCCTCAAATCCTGGAAGATATGCGAAATTGTATCGTGCAGGTATAGCGAACACATACCGAGTATTTCGCCCTAGTTCACGTGGACCAATTGGCGCAGCGCCGATGTGAAATTTCTCTGCCTGCATATCATTCCATTGTTGTAATGTAAACACCATGACCGGAATATCTTGCCGTGGCACATTTGTTGTCCACAACGGATGTCTGATTGAAATAAGTGGACCATGTTCTGTCACTGTATTTGCACCAACAGGTACTCCCTCCCACACCTTCTCAACAATTGAATAACCCTTCCAACCCTGCGGTAAAGCAATACGAAAACCATATGTATTGTTTGTATATTCAACCAAAGCAGGCGACACCACCTGAGTATTCACATCTGGTTGTTTTATTGAAACATAATAACTAGAAAAAATAATCAGTAACAAAACACCAAGTATTAAAAATATTGATTTAATCATATATATAGTATAACACGCCCCTACCACTCATATGTCCAATATATATTGTGGGACAATTTTTTCTGAAATATATTTTTTCTGTACCTTGTGCGGTAATAGGTTGAATTTTTTTACAATCTGTCGGCAATTCTGTTCCCCACAGTTACATTTCATCTCCCAGACATCATCATTCGCCAATATGGTGGAATAATCAAAAAATACCTCACCTCCTTTCGGAATACTATACAGAGAAACCATATATAATTTGTTTTTTATTTTCTCCACGCGCGCATTTGGGTTACATGAATGATTAACGTAATCTGCTACTGTGTTAGGAGCACTAATAAACAAATCTTTATCAAACCTGTATGCATTGTTGCGTGTCTCTTCATCTAGATCCTCATCCTCTTCACAGGTCAAAAACACACCGTGTATTTCAAAAAGTCTTTCACTTGCAGAAAAATCTTTTTTAGTAAAAACACCGCAACCGTTTCTTGATTTTTTAATGACAAAATCTGGGCTCTCTACTTTTTTATACATAAAAGATATTTAAGCATAAAATAACCAAAATCAAAACTGCCTTACAAGCAGTTTTAATATCAAGTTGTTTGTCCGCGGAGCACTTCGGGATTACCCTCAGTGCTCTCGCAAAATATAGTCGCTTTGCTCCTTATTCTGCGGAGGATGTGAGATTCGAACTCACGGTCCAGTTACCCGGACGGCAGTTTAGTAAACTGCTGGTTTAAACCACTCACCCAATCCTCCATATATTCACTTCGTTCAAATGGAGTCCCCTGTCGGGGTTCATTGGGTGAGTGGTTCTCTCACTTCGTTCGCGGGTACAGGCAAAGCAGTTTGCCTGTACCCCATCTCACCCAATCCTCCATATATTTGCACATTAGGAGTATACCAGAAATATTGAAAATGAATACTGAGAGACCGACGGATTTCGCCCTACAATTTTTCCTCGCCGTCGCTCAAAAAAATCCTAGGCACCGGATTTTCGGAGACGGACGGATATTCGAAACTTACAGTTTCAGTACCCCAATTGGATATTTTATTTCACAAGCTCATAAAATATCTCAATCGGGCTTCGAATCCTCGCGACGCTTTGTCGGACAAAGCTGCTTCCTAAATTTGACTTCGTCAAATTTCTCCTGCGGAGACGGACGGATTCGAACCGTCGGTGCCTTTTAAGGGGCACACCTCTTTAGCAAAGAGGCACATTAGACCGCTCTGACACGTCTCCAATTGTTTTTAGACTAACATGTTTCGTGTATAATCGTAAATATATGAATCATCGATTACTCCACTACGTTTCTTTGTGTATTGGTTTACTATTCCTTATTCCCTCTCTTATATCTGCTTTTATTTTTCATTACCCACATTTTTATACAGCATTCGCATTTGGAACATGGCTTCTATTAGATTTTATAGACTGGAAAATAAATAATACATCAATTCTCGGATATTTTTTCACACACACTCATCGTGACGCATTTGCATTATTTTTTATTCTCGCATCAACCTTTTGTTTTATTGTAGATTATCTCTACGGTGTTCGTTTATCAGGAATGTGGCGCTGGACGGATTACAAAACAATTCATTTTATACGCATGTATGTGTTTATGAACACATCATACATACTGGGAATGTACGAACTATTCCGAATTATCCAATCTGTATGCAAAAAAATATTTGCTGGATATAATCCAAAACCAGTACAGTTTTCAAAACATTTTTATACTACCCTCGTATTTATTGGTGTGTTGTTCCTCCTTCTCCCACTCTACACGGTTGTATATAACACACGTATTTTTATTGAATATGTCATGCTTGCACCGTTCATCGGAATGGTTTTTGTGGCAGATGGCACGACAGGAATATGGGGAGGCAAACCATTCATTGAATACATATTCGGTGGCAATATATTATATATTGTTTCAATTATTATGACTGCTCTTATTGGGGCAACTATTACAGAATATATAAACATTTTTGGCGGAGAGTGGAGTTATGTTCGTATGCCTTTTCCAAACATTACCCTTTACAATATTCCTGTTGCTGTATTTGTTGGATGGATTCCATTGGTGTTTGGATCAATTGCTCTTGTGCATCTGATCAAAAGATCTGACTATGTCTGGGATAAAAAAGATTTCAGAAAAACACTTGATGCGAATTAACGTGTAAGAAAAAACGGGGTCTCGTGAGAGATCCCCGTTTCCGGTTGAAGAACTGCTACTACGTAGTCTGCTGTCGGCGCTGTCGGCGCCAAACACCGAGACCGGCAAGACCTGCGCCCATGAGGGCATATGTGGAGGGTTCGGGCACACCCTGAAACCCCTCATTCTGCAGATGATGCCAATTGGCAACAGGGTTGTTCCCTGTGCCAAGGCCATCATACCCCCACGTATCCACATTCTTCAGTTGATCGTCCATATAGAACTTCAACTGGATGGCGAGTGGCTGGGACAACGGTGTCCCAAAGCCAATGTCCCATAAGTTGTCGGTACCCGGGGTGCCGTTCATGGGGGTCAGGGACGTCGCGGTAACCAAATACGGGTCAAAGGTGGTTGTCCACCCAGACCCAGTTGTGAAGCCGGAAAGCGGGGCACCAAACTCACCCCCCCCGATGCTCATCTCGATTCTGATTCGATTATACGTCCCCGGAAATGCCGGGCTGGAATCCCACTGCTGATACCACAGTGTTGACGCAGACAGTGTCATGGTGCTGACCATCACGAGGATGGTCAGAAAAACAAACAAGGTGACGAACTTTTTCATTGGTTCCCTCCTGAAAAGAACTCCCAAAGACCCTAGCATATATACCCCCTGTTTGTCAATAGGTACCCTTGACGTAGACAATGATATACTTTTCCATACTTTAGACTGTCCCGCAGATCATGAACATCAAAAAATTCAAACAAATTATCTGGGAATACTATCGGAAAAATGGCAGAAAATTGCCATGGCGACAGACCCACAACCCGTACAAAATTCTAGTGTCTGAAATAATGTTACAACAGACTCAAGCACCACGAGTTGTACCGAAATACGTTTCTTTTCTGAAAAAATTTCCAGATACCGCTACACTAGCACAGTCACCACTCAAAAACGTGCTCCTTGAATGGCAAGGACTGGGATACAACCGTCGTGCACTGTATTTGAAACAAACCGCAGAAAAAATTGAGAACGATTTTAATGGAAAATTTCCAAAAGATTTCAAAACACTCTGTTCCCTACCCGGTATTGGTCCTGCGACTGCCGGTGATGTTATGGCGTTTGCATGGAATATCCCAACGGTTGTGATTGAAACAAATATCCGCTCTGTATTTATTCATTTCTTTTTTAATGATACAGAGAAAGTTTCAGACAAAGAAATTATTCCTCTCATTCAAAAAACATTAGACACCGAAAATCCGCGTGAATGGTACTGGGCATTGTTTGACTATGGTGCATACCTGAAAGAAACACGTAACCCAAGTAGGCAAAGCAAACATTACACAAAACAATCACCCTTTAAGGGATCAAACCGAGAAAAACGATCCCAAATACTACAATTGATTTTGAAAAAACCATATACCGAAACAGAACTCTCACAAAATCTCGGCTATGACGTCTCAGAAAACCTCTCTGCCATGCAACAAGAAGGACTGATCCGAAAGTCAAAAAACCGCTTTGTGGTAGAATAACCGTATGAACCCGACACTGGCAATAGAAAAAATCTTCCGACTGACACCCCCACAAAAACAAGCCCTCCACAAAATGGGAATTGTAACGATTGAGGATTTACTCTACCACTTCCCGACACGGTACGGCGACACACACGAGGTAAAAAATATTGAGTCTGTTATCAAAAGTGATGAAGTCGTCATTTTCGGTAGAATCTCAGGACTAAAAACAAGCAAAGCGTTCATCAAAAAAATACCCATGTCCGAGGGAGTGGTGACAGATGAAACCGGACACATTAAATGTGTCTGGTTCAACCAACCATATATCGCAAAAATGGTACATGACGGACAACTCGTTCGTGTTGAAGGAAAAATTACTCAAAGGAAAGACGAACTCTATATAAGCAACCCAAAAATTGAGGGGGTTACTCACTTACCAACCGGAGTTGGAGACTCTTTATTTGGCAACGATGGCGACGAACATTCCCTGTACCCCGTCTACCCAGAAAGCAGAGGTGTAACATCTCACTGGATATACCACGCAGTACAAAAAATAATGTCTGGTCATGTGCTGGATGAAATACACGACCCAATACCGACAGATATTTTGGAAAAATATAATTTACCAAATATTCGCACCTCATTTATTTGGATCCATGCACCAAAAAAAGAAACTGATGCTCTGTCCGCCCGCAAACGATTTGCATTTCAAGAAATTTTTTTCATTCAACTCTACAAACAACGAGAGCGAAAACTATGGAGTACACAGAAATCATTTTTGATTGAGACTCATAAAAAAGATATTGATGGATTCATTTCACGGTTTCCATTCAAACCGACAGATTCACAACTGCATGCCATTGAATCTATTATGAGTGATTTCCAACGTGGTTACCCAATGTCCAGACTGCTTGAAGGTGATGTTGGTTCAGGCAAAACAGCAGTTGCGGCTACAACGGTATATGCGGTAACCCATACACGACCCGAAGGTAAAGACTACGGCAACCTCCAAACGGCCTATATGTGCCCAACAGAAATTTTAGCAAAACAACATTATGAAAATTTTATAGAATTTTTTAAGCATCTTCCAATAAAAGTCGGACTTGTAACCGGTAGTGAATGTAAAATTTTCCCATCAAAAACTAACCCACTCAAACCAACCAAAATCTCTCGGGCACAACTGCTCAAATGGGTGGCAAACGGAGAAGTGCCGATACTCATAGGAACACACTCACTCATCCAGAAAAGCGTGGTGTTCAAACATCTCGCCTATGTTGTGATTGATGAACAGCACCGATTTGGCACACTACAACGGCAAAAATTAACCACAAAAAGTGATATTGCCCCACACCTGTTATCTATGACCGCAACTCCAATCCCCCGCACGTTATCGCTGACAATATATGGAGACCTTGACCTCACACTACTTGAAGGTATGCCTCATGGACGCAAACCAATCATCACTGAAATCATTGTTCCAACCGAACGAGAAAATACATATGAGAAAATAAAAAAAGAACTTGTCCTCGGACGACAGTTGTATGTTATTTGCCCACGTATTGATGAACCAGATCCAACCAAAGAACTAGCAGTCATGGCAAAGTCAGTCACTCTTGAAGCAGAACGTCTGAAAAAAGACGTATTCCAAAAATGGAACATTGATATTCTCCATAGCAAAATGACTCCGGCAGAAAAAGAATCTGTTATGAAAGATTTTGAACTGGGGAAAACACATATCCTCGTAGCAACGTCTGTTGTTGAGGTCGGTGTGAATGTCCCAAATGCCACCATGATTATTATTGAGGGTGCTGAACGTTTTGGACTCTCTCAACTTCACCAACTCCGCGGACGAGTGATCCGTTCAAACCATCAGGCCTTCTGCTATGTGTTTACCGAAAGCAAAAGCCAAAAAACAAAAGACCGATTGAAAGCCCTCACCACTGCCAAAAACGGGTTTGAACTGGCGGAATTTGATCTTGCCCAACGTGGTGCCGGAGAACTATACGGTCGCAAACAATGGGGCATTTCTGATATCGCTATGGATGCTTTGAAAAATATCAAAATGGTTGAAGCGGCTCGAACAGAAGCAGTCCGACTGGTAGACAATGACTCATCATTCACACAGTACCCCGCCATTAAACAATATCTAGATAACCCTGCAAACAAAATCCATTTTGAATAAATGAGAAGATATGATAGTCTAAAATTTCTCAAAAGAAATTTTAATTCCTAATATGATTAAAAAAATTTTTACCGTCCTTGTGTATATTTTTGCATTCATCGGTTTTAGTCTAACCGCTAGTTTTTTCGCTGTGAAATATGGGCTGACTAACACAAGTGGAATCATTGACCAGCAACGAGACTCTTTCATCTCCGGCGGGAAAGTATCGGACAATACAACCTCACACACAGATGGATATTGGGATACCCTCCCCGAGTGGAACACAATCAAGGAAGCAGTGAAAAAAGATACAGCGATTATAAACAAAGCAAGTAAAGATGCAGGCGTGTCCCCTCGCATGATCGTCACACAACTAGCCGTTGAGCAACTGCGACTTTTTTATACTGAACGTGAATCATATAAAAAGTTTTTTGAACCGCTTAAAATTCTTGGGAGTCAGACTCAATTTTCGTGGGGTGTCATGGGTATCAAAGAAGAAACTGCGATTAGGATTGAAAATAATTTGAAAGACACATCATCACCGTACTATCTTGGGCCACAGTTTGAACATCTCCTTGACTTCAAAACGACAGACATAAAACAAGAACGATTCACTCGTATGACAGACCAGCACGCACATTATTATAGTTATCTTTACGCTGGGTTATACATCAAGCAAATAGAGGCTCAATGGAAACGAGCGGGCTATGATATTTCCAATAGACCAGATATTATCGCAACGTTATATAACATTGGTTTTGTTAATTCTAAACCAAATCCAAACCCACAATCTGGTGGTGCAGAAATTAAAATCGGTGACCGCACGTATAGTTTCGGTTCATTAGGTAAAGAATTCTACGACTCAAATGAGTTATTGGACGAATTCCCAAGATAGTGATTTGTGCGCGTGGAAGGATTCGAACCTTCGACCTAGCGTGTATAAGACGCTTGCTACTACCAACTGAGCTACACGCGCATGTAAACAGATACTAACACAAAAATCCCCGATGGAAAACCATCGGGGATTTGCGAAACTAGAGGACTATATTGTACTTTTTTTTGTGTGCTTCCCAGAGAGGTTCAAAGTCCTCACGGAAAACAGCAGACATGACTTTATCGTGATATTCACCATTGCTGAATATCTCCTGACGCAACACCCCTTCCTTTTTGTACCCACATTTTTCATTAAAGCGGATACTAGCAGTGTTGAAAGCGATTGCAGAAGAACGAATCTTTCGCAAGTTACATTCGTAAAACGCATGATACAACAAAAGCATCTTGGCACGAGTACCGTAACCTTTGCCACGGTTATCTACATCTTTGATTATCGCACCGGTAGTACCAACACGATCTTTCCACTCAATATTGTGGATACCCATTATACCCACAATTTTATCATTAACCTCAATTGCGAAACACATATCCGTGTCTCTCTTATCGCTTAATCTCTTTATCCAATTCTCTTCATCAAGTTCCATCATCGGCCTGTAATTCCTCACATACTTGCGAACAGTCGGATCATTCACACACGCAAGACAAAATGGAATGTCCTGACGAAGAACCGGACGAAGTGTGACAACACCATCAGTCAAAAACACAATCTTATACTCAGACATAGTATCCTCTTTCAAAGAACTACCTGTTGTGCAGGGCTATATGCAAAAACACCTCGGTGTATTGTATACAGCCGAGGTGTTTCTAATTAAGAGAGTTTAATTACAACTACCACAGCTGGATGCAATAAATGCACACATATTGAAATCGCGCGCAACAAGAGCGTGCTTTGAACCAATATTTTGCTGTGATGTATAATATTTCATACATTTTTAATATAACACTCATACAAATAAAAGTAAAGACCGCTCCGTAGCGGTCTTTTAGGATGACTAGAATTCCAGAGGCAACTGGTTGTGACAGGAGGTGAGATCAATTGGGAGACTAAACTGCACCTCCCCAAAATCCTTACCGCACTTCTCACAAACCTTATGTTCCTCTGATGAGGACTCCCCCACATCGACAAACCTATTAATTAGGTTGCCGAAGCATCGGACGTATTGTTTTTTACCGGAATCGAACAACATCCGGTCACATTTTTCTTTCGTTTGTGTGGCCATCAAACCTCTCCTTTCTTAAGATTATTACAATACAAAGTTAAAAGCAAGGAATGACAAAACCAACCATAACCCCCCCTAGATCAGACTTTTGATATAGATATCAAAGAAGTGACAGACAAAAAGATACCATATAACTTATGTCTGATGTTCAATATCCAACTTCTGTTTTGGGGTAATACCGTGAGCAATCAATATTTTTTCAAATTCAGATCGTTCAATTGTCTCTGTTTCTATCAGTCGTTTTGCAATGGCATCCAAGAGTGGTCGATTGAGTGTAATAGTAGTATGTGCTTTTTCCTGTGCTTCCTTCATAATCCGAGACACTTCCCCATCTATTTCTGCCGCTACCTTATCTGAAAATTCTTTTTCTTCTACTCCACGACCAAACAAAACTTTCCCACCTTGCCCCTCCAATGCAACAGGACCAAGTGAATCAGACATTCCATATTTGGTAACCATATCTCGAGCAAGCGCTGTGGATACCTGCAAGTCATTTGATGGGCCAGTTGTCAGGTCATCAAACAACATTTTTTCTGTAACATACCCACCCAAAGACACTGCAATATCATCGAGAAATTCTTTCTTTGATTGCATTTTGCGATCTTCCAGTGGCAACTTCAATACATAACCCGCTGCACGTCCCCGGGAAATAATAGAGATTTTGTGAACAGGATCTGCATATGGCAACAATGATGCCAGCACCGCATGACCTGCTTCGTGATACGCTGTAATTTCTTTTTCTTTCTTTGATAGAATATGACTTTTTCGTTCAGGACCAAGCATTACTTTTTCAATTGAACGAATAAGGTCGTATTGAGATATTTTGGTACGATTTTCTCGAGCAGCGACAATGGCTCCTTCGTTCATAAGTGAATATAAATCGGCACCAGAAAAGCCCGGAGTTCGTTCGGCAATAACTTCTAAATTAACGTCCTCAGCAAACGGTTTTTTGGTTGAATGTACTTTCAAAATATCCTCGCGATCCTGACGGTCTGGCAAGTCTAATGTTACTCGTCGATCAAATCGTCCTGGTCGTAACAATGCAGGATCAAGCACATCGGGACGGTTTGTTGCAGCCATGACAATTACTTTTTCGTTTGGTTCAAATCCATCCATTTCAACCAAAATCTGATTCAATGTTTGTTCCCTCTCGTCATTTCCCCCGCCAGCACCAACACCACGAACACGACCGACCGCATCAATTTCATCAACGAAAATAATTGCGGGTGCAGTTTTTTTAGCAAGCATAAACAAATCGCGAACGCGTGACGCACCGACACCAACAAACATCTCAACAAATTCAGAACCAGAGATAGAGAAAAATGCGACACCCGCTTCACCTGCAACTGCCCGAGCAAGCAATGTTTTACCTGTACCAGGGGCACCCATGAGCAAAATGCCTTTTGGAATACGCGCACCAATATCCAAAAACTTTTTTGGATTTTTCAGAAAATCAACAATTTCTGCTAACTCTTCCTTAGCCTCCTTTGCACCAGCAACATCTTTGAACGTTACTCGCTGACTACTGTCGTTAGGGTCAATCATCCGTGCCTTAGATTGCCCAAATGTTAATGCTTGCATCCCTGCCCCTTTAACTTGGCGAGTGATAAACCAGACGAAAACAAGAATGAATAGTATCGGAATAATAATCGGTGCAAGGTTAAGCAACCAGTACCCAAAACCGGTTTCATTTTTGATATCAATTTTAAGTGGCGCCAATTCAGATGCAGTCACACCATAATTCACCAATGTCTGAGACAATGCCTCGCCAGGTTCTTTTTTAGAGATTTTTGTTACTCCATCTTTGTACGATAACGTAAGTTCATCACCGCGGACAACGATTCCTGTAATAGCACCTGATTTAATATCCGTTGAAAGTTGAGAAAGTGGTATTTGGTCTGTTTTAGTATTGCGACTAGAAATAAAAGAATAGAGAGATGAGAGTAATATAAAAATAATGAGAATAGAAACAGCATAACTTAATAATGATGATGTTTCTGGCTCCTGTTTCTGAGGACTTTTTTTGATAATAACTTTTTTTTGTTTTTGTTGGTTGTGATCACTCTGTGCCATAGTACGGACATTATACATGAAAACCGAAAAATTGAAATGGAAAGCCCCCGAAGTCATAGACGACGGGGGCGATCACCGGCCACACCACGTGTGGAATCCGGGTAAAAGGGCAAGGACTTGGTGGAACTCCCCTGAGTATCTTTCCGGTAACAAAGGGTTCGAAACATTGTCAGAGGGAAAAATAGAAGTGAAGCGACCAAGGTGGCCCTAGCCCAACCTCAAATAGAAGAGGTTTTTGGTGGGGGGTAAGAGAACCCACCCTTGATTGAGAGTACACAAACCCCAGGGGGTTTCTAGGGAGCAGTGAACCGAGCACGAACAGACGAAACCCCCTGGGGCAACAAAAGGGTATATACGACCCTTCTGTCCATTAGACTACTCCTCTCCACAAAGTTGTCAATACCCTGCGTGCGGGGTACAATCAAGCCATGTCACTTATTACCAACCGCAAAGCCACCTTTAATTATGAAATCATTACAACCTATACTGCTGGTATAGAGTTATTTGGTTTTGAAGTGAAGTCACTGAAGCAATCCCATGGGTCTTTAGAGGGTTCCCATGTAACTGTCCGTGGCAATGAGGCATTTTTGGTTGGTACGTTTATTCCTCCCTACCAAGAAAACAATACCCCCGACGACTACGATCCATACCGTAACCGCCGACTACTTCTTAACAAAACTGAAATTCACGACCTAGAAAAAGCCGAATCTACCAAAGGGTTGACAATAGTACCACTTTCGGTGTATAATAAAGGAACGAAAATCAAGGTAGATATCGCCATCGTCAAAGGAAAGAAAAAGTTTGATAAACGAGAGACTCTGAAAAAACGAGAAAGTGACCGTGATATCGCCCGAGATTTGAGAAAGTAGTTTTTTGACAAGATAAACCTGCCTCAATGTGGAAGTAAAATAAAAATTCTTTTTCACTGTATCTCTCAAGGAGCACGCGGTTCGGCTTGCTAGCCGCCCGCTCGGTCTCCCGCCGTCGCGGTCCGAAGTCTCCTTTCAAGATACAGTTCAACAAATTTTTATTTTACTACAACATTGGGGGTGACAGGTTTTGACATAAAACGTGCGTTCATTCGCGCAATGCAGAGCCCCAAAAACTCTTAAAACTTTTGGAAACCATACGTGCAAAGAATTCTCTTTCACAGGTAAAATCTCCATACTTCGGTATGTCAGATTTTGCTTTCGCTCGCGTTTAAGTTTTACTTAAACCCTAGCGGGGTGCGCTATCCTGACATCTGATACGGATAGTTGCATCTTATACTTTCAGATCCGGACTATTCCCTGTCTCAGGAGTAGTCTCAAATAATGAGACTCGATTATGTTGTGTTTTGTTTATTTTTTAGCAACATAATCTAAAAACCAAAATATACTATGCATTGTAGACCCGTTTTAACCTGTTTTATGCACGCGGTTTCGATACCGCCATCTCCACTCGTAAAAACATTAGCGCCTTTTAGGGCGCTTTT
>JAUPVF010000019.1 GCA_030917185.1 Patescibacteria group bacterium | reverse complement strand
TTTTGAAACGTTTGAGTAACCACGGAGGGATTTTGGGTAAATAAAGCATCTATATCACCAGTTGTTTCCTCTGATAGACTTCTGTTTACATGCGATATGGTTATTGCACGTAAATCGCGATCACTGGTTGATTGTCCATCTGAAGCGGTAGTGATCATACCGATAACATGGCCATATCGGTCAATAACTGCCCCGCCCGACGCACCTTTTTGTGAGAGGACTGTTCCGCCAACCGAAATGAGGTCTAATGTGCTTGTAGAATCACTGTAGGTATATGCTTTTTGGACAGTTGTAATCGCACTTGCAACACTTAAATCTTGTAACACTGATATACCACCAAGAAATCCTGCGGGGTAGGAGATAAGAATAACCGGCTCAGCATCGATGTTGTTCCGTGTATCAAGAGTAAGATAAGGAAATGTGTTCGGTAGAGGTGATTTGTCTGTGGTGCCTGTTATATGTAAAAATGCGTAATCATATTGTCCTGTTCCTTTTGGGTTAGTGTCCTTTAACAATGTTTTATTTTGTTCAACCCATCGCGGAGAAATATACATTAATTCTAGCGTGTATCGTGGGTATGCTGGGCTACCTGTGCGCACAACACATTGAACAAAACCATTTTCACGGAAGTTACGTAGTAGCATGTATTGTCCAACGTGTGCGTTTGTCAGGATAATCCCTCGCGGATCAATCATGATACCGGTTGCTGTAATGGGGGACAATTCATTTCCTTTTGTTGTACAGAGAATGTTGACGATTGATTGCCGGGATATGTTGTTAATACGCTCAAAATCTGGTGGTGGTTCTGGTGTTGGTGAGGGAGTTGAAGTCACCGTACTGCTTGCAATAGGTGGTGTGATTGGCAGGGGTTTTTTGGTGGAGGTTGATTGTTTTATTTTGGTGCTGGTAGCGATGGTGATTGTTGTTGTTGCCTGTGTTGTGCTGGCAACGAGAGGCGAGGTGTCGGTACTTGTAGCAACGGGTTGTATTTGCTTGATTGGTTGTGGTGCGTGAAGTGGGGTAGTTTGAATAAACCATATAAATATGGCTCCAAAAATTATTAATAATAGGTTTGTTCGTAGGATCATGAGAAATTAATTATATCATATGGTGAATATCGTATACCCATGTATGGTATGTATGATATACTATGGGCAGTACATTTTATGTATTATCCAGAAATAAAACAAAAAGCAATTGATTTAAGGAAAGAGGGTTATTCATATAATTACATTATTAAACATGTTCCGGTTACAAAAAGTACACTAAGTGAATGGCTCCACAACATCCCGTACACAGCAAATAAATATACTATTGAAACAATCGGGAACGCTCGAATTGCTTCTGGTAGATACAGGCATCAGATAAGGGTGGATAGTTTAGAAAAGGCCAAACAACAAGCAAAAAAAGACATAGGTTCTCTTTCTGAAAGAGATGTTATGATGTTGGGGTTAGGAATTTATATTGGTGAAGGTGCTAAAACGGCTGGAATAACTAGAATAATTAACTCTGATCCAAAAATAATTAGACTTGCTATAAAATGGTTACAGATTTCTTTTGGGGTTAAGAAAAAACAAATTAAGATAAGATTATTCCTATATCCAGATAGCGAGGAAATAAAATCTATAAAATATTGGTCAAAATCATTAAATATCCCAACAAGTCAGTTTTTCAAACCGACAATTGACAGAAGAATGAATAAGAAAATATCAAATCACAACAAACTGCCTTATGGTACAGCCCATGTTACCGTTAACAGTTTGGGGGATAAAGAATTTGGTGTCTATCTAAGTCGTCGAATAACGGCTTGGATTAATTTAGTTTTATGATATTATGGTGAGCAATGCGGGTATAGTTTAGTGGTAGAATGACACACTTCCAATGTGTAGACGCGGATTCGATTCCCGCTACCCGCACCAGAAAGGAAATTTCAAGCGGTTTTGGTTCGCTTTGCTCGGCGACCAATTTGCATTCAATTTTGGGGGAAGAAAATTTTTTAATCATATGATATACGAATCAAAATCCGGTTTCATTTTTGAAAAGTGTAAATTTTGCCAAAAGTCATTAAATGAAATGGAAAAGAAATTTTGCGATGAGAAAACTGTAGAAACCGGATTTTTCCACCAAATTTGTAGTGGCTGTTTGGATACGAAATGTAATGGAGCATATTCCGCAGTATCTTAAATATGACTAACGAACTTTGGATATTTATAATCTCGATAATTGCATCTTTAATAATCCTAAAGAAGAGTTTTGATTGGGACGCTCTGTCTTGGGGAATTTTAGCCGTCGTTGGTCTTTTTGGGTTTTTGTTCTTCGGATTTTTCGGCCTCATCGGCAGTCTTATCTTTGGAGTAATCTTAAATTTCTTTCTTGGCTCAATTTCTTGGGTGGTGATGAGATTGTTCGATGTGGGGTTAGTAAAGCGAAAAAATCGTGAACTAATTGCTAAAGGATTTATAGCCGAACATAAGAAAGAAATTTTTGAGCAATTTAAGAAACACGATGGGGTTATGGATTTGGCGAGAAGGGCGGGTTTCTTTTCTAATCTCTCCGAAAAACAAATAGGAGATAGTAGCCGCGAATTTGGAGAAATGTATTCTGAAAAAACTCTCATAGATGCATATAGTGGGTATATAAACGAAATTTTCGCTGAAGCAAACAAACTGGAAAATCCAGTTAAGCGGCACCGATGGGATACTGGATCAGCTGGCTTACGAGAAAATTTCGTGCGGGGTGGACAAAAATGGATTGAGAAACCATTTATGGATTCTCGTCCGCCTTTTCCGTCGAGCGGTCCAGAAACGACGGGGATTAAGAGAAAATTTGTTGAGTTTTGTGAGAATGTTATTTTTGATAATCCTGAACGGGTTGGTATTGTTCGGAATCATTAGTCCTTAATGTCGCCAAAGAAAAACTTGAAATTATCAGTGGTGTGGCTCTACCGTCTTTCCGAATTTTCGCGGAGGGACCTCCCCGCTGCCACAGGCGGCGAAATACGTTCGGACTAATTCAAGAATACTGCACCAGAATAATGCAAACCTAATGCGTTTTTGGTAGGATAAGTTTATGACAGGAGAAGATATCATCAATCTTATTAAACGGGATAAAAAAATGATGAGTATTATTTTTCGTGCCTCGGATCTTGGTCTGAAAGATTGGTTTATTGGTGCTGGATTTGTCAGGAACAAAGTTTGGGATTATTTGCATGGGATTGAAAAAGAGGGTGTAGAAACTCATGATATTGATTTGGTTTATTTTGATCCAAATGGTAATAATGAATATGCTGATGATAAACTCTCTCAACAACTGAAAGTGGAAACTGGGATTGATTGGGAACTGGTAAATCAGTCATATGCTCATGTTTGGAAAAATTTACCGCCATATACATCTACAGAAGATGCTATTACTTACTG
>JAUPVF010000018.1 GCA_030917185.1 Patescibacteria group bacterium | reverse complement strand
TGGGCAGATTTCTTCTGGTGCAGGATTATCTTCTGGTTGGTATCACCTTGTGTGTGTATTTGATGATGCTAACAATACGGTAAAGGTTTATAGAAATGGAACTCAAATATTGAATGCCACTAGCGTAACCCAAACCCCACAAAGTAATGCATCCGATCTTTTGTATGTTGGGGGAGGAGGTTACAGCGAACCTTTTCCTGGGAAAATAGATGAGGCAAGAGTATCGTTAAGTACCCGTACTGTGGATTGGGTTACTACTTCATATAACAATCAATCATCACCAAATTCCTTTTACGCATATGGTGCTGTCCAAGCGAATACACGGCAGACGAGTGGGGGAGGAATATCACCTGCTATTAAGGTGCGTGGAAAAGTTAAGTTACGTTAGTCCACATATGTCAGATAAGAGATTTGATATATAATTAAAAGTAATATTATTACATTAAAAAACATATGAGACGATTATCAAAAATAGCGTGGGTGCTGATTGGGGTTTTGTTTGTTGCGATCGTGGCAACTGCATACATGTATTCTACAACGGTCTTTAGTTCAAAAAGTAGTGCAACATACCAGGCGGTATTTCTGGCAAACGGGCAAGTTTATTTTGGAAAGATCACGTCTCGTAAAGGGGATTATATTGTGCTCAACAATATTTATTATTTGCAGGCAGTCCAGCCCATCCAAGGTTCATCTGCTGAAAGCCAGCCATTTTCATTGGTTAAACTAGGCAAGGAGTTGCATGGTCCAGCAGATGTAATGTACATCAACAAATCCCAAGTATTGTTCTACGAAGATTTACGGGCAGATAGTAATGTGGTAAAGACAATTGAAAATTCTAAGATTGAAACTAATCCGACTAAGACCCAATAGGGATGTGGGTTTGTGTATTGGTAGAAAATATGGTATTATATTAGAGTTGTGCTGGGTAGTTGCTCTTGGACAAATTTATTTTGTTTAGGGGAGGAAAGTCCGAACATTGACTCCGGTATTTTACCGGAGAAGAGTAGCGGGTAACACCCGTCCGTGGTAACACGAGAGGTGCGAGCAGTGACGCCCTGAGCGAAAGCAACGGGATTCCATGTCGTAAGATACGGAATAATCCTTATAGTGATATAAGGAATGAAACGGCAAAATCCTTACTTCAATGCAAGGCCGTGCGCTAATTTTGTCCACTGTAGATTGTTGTAAAAGTCCCGAGAGGTTTTTAAGGTTTAGTCCTTCGGATTACCTCAGGATGCTCAATTTTGCAACCACCTGCGGTGGGCAAAATTGGCGAGTGCCGCTTGACCTTCAAGGTGACTTGAGGGCTAGATAAATAACTATCGTTTTATATCAATTTTGGTATAGGATACAGAATTCGGCTTATAGGTACAATATAATGAAAAATCGCTCAACAAAGGGGCGATTTTTCATTGTTGCATGATACTTATCAACATGTTGGTGCATTGAAAATGGGGGTTTTTGCGATACAATAGAGAGTATATTAGCCGAATTTTATTAATTATAATTTATTATTTCCATGGAAGAAAACAACACCATAACAGCACCGAATGACCGCGGAATGCTGGACAAATTATCTTTTGCTATTCTATCAGTCGTTGCGTTTTTAGTTCCTATTTTCTTTTTGCCAGTTGCATTTATTTCATCTCAATTTGCAACTAGTTTGTTGTTTGGGTTTGGTATTATATTGTCCGCACTTATATATATAGTATCAGCACTTATGTCGGGTTCATTAGAAATCCCTCAACCTGCAAAATATATGTTGTGGTTGACGGGGCTGGTACCACTGGTCTATGTGCTTGCAGGTGTCTCTAATGGTTTTTCTCGCATGGTATTTCTCGGCTATACGTTTGATATCAGCACAGTCGGGTTTGTGTTGCTGTCGTTCGTCTATTTGTTTTTGGTTTCAACATTGTTTAAGTCAAAAAACAGAATTTTCTATTCATATATTGCGTTTGTTATCTCAACTCTCTTGTTGGCGGTGTTTATTATCGTTCGTATGATTTTTGGTGTGAAGGTTTTGTCTCTCGGTATATTTAATGAACTGACGAGTACACCGGTGGGTACATGGAATAATCTTGGTATATTTTTTGGTATTGCAACACTCTTGTCTCTTATGACATATCAAATGTTGCGTACAAGTAAGTTGGTTAAAATACTTCTTTCATTGGCTCTTCTCGTCTCACTTTTTTTCCTTGCTTTGATCAATTTTACAACAATCTGGATCGTCATCGGTTCGTGTTCATTGTTGTACATTATATATAGTGTATTCACCAATACTTCATCCAATATGGTATCAGGTTGGCTGTCACGTATAAAACGCATACCATTGTATCCTGCAGTTGTGGTACTTATCGCAGTCATATTTTCTATATGGAGTTCAACGGTAGGCACGTATTTAACCAACAAAATGAAGATTAGTAGTATTGATGTTCGTCCATCCTTGTCTGTGACTATGGATATTGCACGTAATACGATCAAAACCCGACCATTATTTGGTTCCGGTCCAAATACATTTGTCACTCAATGGTTGTCATATAAGCCAAATGATATTACTACAACGGTATTTTGGAATACTGATTTTGCGTATGGTATTGGACTTATACCTACATTTGCAGTTACCACTGGTCTCATCGGTGTGCTTTCATGGTTAATTTTCTTTGGGTGTTATTTGTATCTTGGAATTAAATCAATCTTCACAAAAATAGAGGATTATTTTACGAGGTATCTTGTTGTCTCATCTTTTTTCATTTCTCTATATTTATGGGTTATGTCATGGGTTTACGTACCAAGTGCTGTTGTATTTATTTTGACTTTTTTCTTTACGGGATTATTTATGGCATCTCTCTACTTGGCAGGCATCGTCGGTACACGAGTCCATACATTTTCTCTTAATCCACGACTCGGGTTTGTTACCTCATTTATGTTGGTTGCTGTCTTTATCGCGTGTGGCGCATTAGGATATGGTCTCTATAAAAACTCAGAATCTTTGTGGTATTTTCAAAAAAGTTCATATGCACTTAATACGGTCGGTAATATTTCAGACTCAGAAATGTATATGGCTAAAGCAATTACAGCCGTTCCATATGATATTTATTATAGAGCGTTGGCCCAAATTGAGTTAGTTAAATTAAATCAAGTTGTCAGTCAGGACCAAACAAAAGTAAAAGTAGAAGATTTACAAAAACAATTCAGCGATGTTTTA
>JAUPVF010000017.1 GCA_030917185.1 Patescibacteria group bacterium | reverse complement strand
CTTATTTGGTTTTGAAGACAGGGCATATTTTGAGGTACAGGATAGTGCAAAAGTAAATCCAACAGTTGATTTCAGCAATTAATAACTGAACTAACGTTATGTTCAAAATATCAGCAAGGATTATGTTGTGGGCAGTTTGCCTCGCACCGTTATCGGTCCTTGCTTTTACCATACCAGCACAACCAACTGGGTTTGTGCAGGATTATGCGCACATATTGACTGCTGACCAAGTTGCAACACTAGAGGCAAAATTGGAGGCATACGAAAAACAATCAACCAATGAGATTGCTGTGGTTACGATACAGTCACTTGATGGTGATACGATAGAAAATGTTGCCCAAGATATTTTTACACAGTGGGGTATTGGGAAAAAAGATAAAAATAATGGAGTGTTATTTTTGATTTCGGTTGGGGATCGAAAGACTCGGATTCATACGGGGTATGGTGTTGAGGGAAACTTGACTGATATTGGTACGTCGTATATCCAAAGTGATATTGTCACACCAGCATTTCGTTCTGGTTACTATTATGGTGGGATAAATAGTGCGGTGGATACGATGATTGAGTCTCTTGGTGGCGGACAAATTGTTCCAGATAATTATTCTGCACCAAAGAAATTTGGTGGTGATTGGGATATGGTGTTTGTTATTTTTATCGTCTTTATTCAATTTGTTGCGGCGATTCTCGGTAAGTCAAAATCATGGTGGGCAGGTGGGGTACTGGGTGGAGTTGCTGGGGCGATTCTCTGGATTTTCGGTATTTTTGCCCTTTCAGCTATGATATATGGAATCATATGTGTACTACTTATATTTTTTGGTTTGCTGTTTGATTTTCTTGTATCAAAAGCATATTCAAAACAAACCGAGACGGGGGTGCCTCCTTGGTGGTTTTTTCTTGGTGGTGGTAAAGGTGGAGGGGGTTCATCTGGTGGCGGATTTGGTGGGTTTGGCGGTGGTTCGTCCGGTGGTGGTGGGTCATCTGGTTCGTGGTAACATTATGAAATAACCAGCAAAATAAAAATGGCGAAATATATCATACCGGAAATAAAAGACAGGGAATTGCATCGTATTGTTACGACGACCATAATTTATAAAAAAACTAAGGGTGCATACACATATCTCATCACTAAACGATCACCCACAAAAAAAGTTCATCCAAACAAATGGACTGTACCCGGAGGAGGACTAGAGGTTCACGACTACATACATACCAAACCAAGTACCGTGGGAGCGCCTCAGTGGTATGGAGCACTCAATAATTCTTTGGTGCGAGAAATACACGAGGAGGTTGGTTTGAAAATCGGTAAACCTGAGTTTCTTGTTGATATAACTTTTATTCGTCCCGATGGTATACCAGTAATTATTTTTAGTTATTTTGCCAAATTTATTTCAGGTAATGTAAAACTGGATGATGACGCAGTTGATTTCAAATGGGTAACACTGAAAGAAGCAAAAAAGTATGATTTGATAGACGGTATCTGGGGAGAAATACGGGATGTTGAAAAGATAGTAAAGAAAAGAAAGTAAAAATAAATGGAGAGTTCGCATAGCGGTCTAGTGCGCCACCTTGGAAAGGTGGTATGGAGGCAACTCCATCAGGAGTTCAAATCTCCTACTCTCCGCAAAATAAGGAGCAAAGCGACTATATTTTGCGAGAGTGCTGAAGGTAATCCTGAAGCGCTCCGCTCATAGTATTTAGTATCGGACCTATGTTGAAACCTATATGGACCAGAAAACAATAGATACGTACAACAAGATGGCTAAGGAGTATGACGATGAGACCGTCGATTTTTGGGATCGATTTCCACGAACATTTCTTGATAAATTTGTTGAGCTTTCTGGAAAGAAAATAGTAAATGTTGGCAGTGGTCCTGGCAGAGATGGCCTACTACTCCAGCAAACTGGAAAAGAAGTCGTTTGCGTTGATGCTTCGGAAGCGATGGTGAAGTTATCTTCCGAGCGAGGCCTTGAATCTGTTCTTACAGGGTTTGATAAGTTGCCGTTTGAAGACAAGTCATTCGATGGTGTGTGGTCATATACTGCACTTCTGCATATTCCTAAGAAGTCCATAGATGTTCCCTTGAAAGAAATTTCCCGAGTTCTTAAATCATCTGGCGTCTTCGCTCTCGGTCTTATTGAAGGTGATACAGAGGGATATAAAGAAAGTTCTGGAGTGGATATGCCCCGCTGGTTCAGTTTCTACCAGAAAGATGAGATTATAGACCTATGCAAGAAACATAGCTTTGAGTTTGTGTATTTTGAAACCTTCAAGCCACGCTCAAAGAACTACTTGAACTTCATTTTTCGAAAACCATAGTTCAACTCGAGTGCCTCGTCAGCAGTTAAGAAAAAGTGCGAAAACATTCTTATCAAGTCTTACCTTGCTGGTACTTAACCCAAGTGACCCGTAAAAATTGGGATTGAAAGCCAAATAATGATTTCGGTGTATAATATGATAGTCATGAGAGATGATGCTATAAAACAACGTGCACCGAGAAATAGGACTATCATATTGAGTGATGGTGACGTTTCCTCTTTGAGAAAACGATTATTGAAAGTTGATAGGGATGTTTCTGTTAAGGAAATTGAAAACAAAACAATACATCAAGATGTTTTTGAAGTGTTGGAACATCTACCAGACAGTTTTGTTGATTTAATTTTTGTTGATCCTCCGTATAATCTTAATAAAACTTTTAATGATACATCATTCAGAGAAATGGAATCAGAGAAATATGAGGAGTGGTTGGATTCTTGGGTTTCAAAACTTGTTCGGGTTTTAAAGCCACATGCTTCCGTTTATATTTGTGGGGACTGGAAATCATCAGCGGCAATATTTAATGTGGCAAAGAAATATTTTAAGATACAGAATCGTATAACATTTGAACGGGAAAAAGGGCGTGGAGCAAAAAGTAATTGGAAAAATTGTTCCGAAGATATTTGGTTTTGTACCCTTTCAGATAATTATTATTTTGATGTTGATGCTGTGAAAATGAAACGCAAGGTGATTGCGCCATACAAAGACCACAATGGTGACGCGAAAGATTGGGAGGATACTGAAGATGGAAAATACAGAATCACATTTCCATCAAATATGTGGACTGATATAACCATTCCATTTTGGTCAATGCCAGAAAATACTGATCACCCGACACAGAAACCAGAAAAACTGGTTGCGAAGATTATTTTGGCAAGTTCTAAGCCGGGTGATATGGTGTTCGATCCATTTCTTGGTTCAGGTACCACTTCGGTTGTTGCTAAAAAACTTGGACGGCAGTATGTTGGTATAGAGATCGACGAACAGTATTGTTGTCTTGCTGAAAAGCGTCTAGATATGACGGAAGATGAAAAAAATATACAAGGGTATTCTGACGGGGTTTTTTGGGAGAGGAACACCCTCAATGAGCAAATGAGTGGTGCTAGTACAAAAAATAGAGTTAGAATTTCTGATGATTTATTTATTAACAAATTGTTATGACAAAAAAGAGTACTATTTTCTATACTGATAAATATAAAGAGATTGAAAAGAAGATATTGTTATTTTTAAACAAACAAAAGGATTTTTTATCTGCTCGTACAATAAACAGTCCGCGTGCCGTTGGTGACGCTATAGAGGGTATGATATCGGAAAATTTTCAGGACATTCTTGGTGATGTGATTAAGGAGTATTCTTCTTCATTTGCTCGTCGAGCCATGGCTGATCTTGCATTTACTGACAAGGATGGATTCTACTATGTCATAGATGTAAAAACACATCGGCTTGATACGAAATTCAATATGCCAAACCTTACTTCGGTTGAGCGGTTGGCGAGATTTTATGAGGAAGATGTTAATTATTTTGTACTTCTCAAAATTGATTATCAGGTTGAAGGGTCAAAGGTTGTTATAAAGCACGTAACATTTTCACCAATCGAGTTTTTTAGTTGGGATTGTTTGACACTCGGTGCTCTTGGTTGGGGTCAGATTCAAATCGCTAATGCGAATGAGGTGAAAATAGTTCCAAAAACTATTCGTAAAAACTGGATGCTGGAACTTTGTGATACTCTCCTTGAGTTTTATCCAAAAGAAATCGGAAAAATTCATGAGAGGATAGATAATTTTAAGCGGGTCAGAAAATTTTGGGAAAAGACAAAATAATAAATAATATTATATATGTCACAACCAAAACTAATTATTTGTTCATCGGGGACAAAAACTGGAGGGGGGTCTGGGTTTGAAAATTTAGTGTATGCACGGGATGATGGTGTACTGGATGCCGATATTGTCGCTGTTGTTTCCAACCATGCAGAAGGTGGTGTGCGAGAAAAAGCAGACCGATTGGGGATTCCTTTTGTTCATTTTGAAGGTCCATTTGATACTGAACACTATCAAGAGATTATTGAAAAAACTGGTGCGGAATGGACGGCCTTGTCTGGCTGGTTGAAACTTGTGTCTGGGCTTAACCCAGCAACAACATTTAATATCCACCCGGGACCACTTCCGCAGTTTGGAGGCAAGGGAATGTACGGACACCATGTGCATGATGCAGTAGTAGAGGCATACAGACAGGGGAACACTACACATTCTGCGGTGACAATGCATTTTGTCACTCCGGTGTATGATGAAGGTCCGGTGTTTTTTAGATTTCCTGTTGAAGTGTTGCCGGACGATACCGGCGAAACATTAGGTGCTCGGGTAAACAAAGCAGAACATGAGTGGCAACCACAAATTACTAATATGGTCATACATCAACAAATTGCATGGGACGGTGTACACCCCGAAAGTTTGCGAGTTCCAGAAGGATATCAGTTTCTATAGTGAAAATTTTTTGATATAATTACTATATGAACGAAACACGTACATCGTATACATTAATAAGTGGGGCGCTTATAGTATGCGCTTTGATTATTGGTCTGTTGTATTACGCTGCCCAAGGCAGAAATACTAAAGACACATTATCAGTTACTGGGTCTGCCAAAACTCAAGTCACATCCGATCAAGCGAGTTTGCGAGTGTCATTGTCCCGTGTCGCAACGGTAAACCAATTATCATCTGGTTATACCGAGGTTGCTCGTGATTTGGTGTTGACTCGTGATATGTTGCGCAAGGAAGGTGTGCAGGACGCGGATATTTCAGAAAGTACCGTATCAATGAATCAAATATATGACCAAAACAGTAGCGCACCGACACGGTATGAACTCCGCCAGTCCATCACTGTTCAATCAAAAGATGTTCAAAAGATAACTGCTATTTCCAAAAAAATTCCTTCTCTATCATCCCAAGGAGTGATTATTTCTATTGATTTCTTGCAGTATTATTATTCAAAATTACCTGACTTGCGAGTATCACTGTTGAGTGATGCTGTCAAAGATGCAAAAAGTCGGGCAGAAAAAATTGCCGAGGGAACAGGGCGTGCGGTCGGCTCAATCCAGTCCGCATCAAGTGGTGTGGTGCAGGTGTTGCCAGTCAATTCAGTCGAGGTCTCTGACTATGGTTCGTACGACACATCAAGTATTGAAAAAGATGTCATGGTCACAGTCAAAGCATCGTTTAGACTTCGGTAATTTAATAACTAATATCAAATAATATGAAAGGATACGTTACAAACATTGAAAAAGATTCTTTGGAAAATGAAAATTTTAGAAAAGTGTTATACACTGGCCCCAATAGCCAGTTAGTGCTCATGTCACTGTTGCCCGGTGAAGATATCGGCGAGGAAGTGCATCATTTAGATCAGTTTTTGCGAGTTGAAGGGGGTACTGGTAAAACTGTTTTGAATGGTGAGGAGTATCCACTTGAGGACGGCTCAGCAATTGTTGTGCCTGCGGGAACAATGCACAACATCATCAACACATCAGAGACAGAACCAATGAAATTATACACAGTGTATTCTCCAGCAAATCATAAGGACGGCACAATCCATGTCACCAAAGCAGATGCCATGGCAGACGAAGAAGAACATTTTGATGGGACAACTACGGAATAGGTGAAAAATAAATAAAAAAAATGCCCCGCGCCGTGAAAACGACGCGGGGACTTTTTAATTGTGGAGTTGGATGCCAACTCGGACCGTTGGGTCGAGGTTGATCATCCAGAACTCTGTCACAAAGTCGATACGTCTCAACTTTTTGTGACGAATCAGAATTTGCGGTTCACCAACAGTGGCAGTGGTGCCAACTCTGAATCTCATGAATCCCTCTGTTGCTATGGTGAGACCACCAAAAACGGGTGCCTCTCTTGATACCCATGAGAGGTAGTGTTCGCGAAACGTGGTCGGACCGCGAACACGCCACACCTCACCAGCCACAACCGACTTCATGGCGTGACCAATTTCTCGGCCGATACCAGGAACTTTCACCAAGTTCACCCGAGGTGATACTTGGACGAATGATCCGGTTGGTGTTGCACCGATTTCGGTGACAAACATTGTACCGTACCATTTCGAATTTGAGATGGTGGTAGCGTGATTCGTGAAGAGTTGGGCCTTACGGTCACCAATTTCCACAAACCCATAGCCCGACAGGAAGAATCCTTTACCGAGGTTTTCCTTGTAGAAATACCACGGGGAGATCATCTTTCCATTGTCGATGCCTGTGGTGACAGGATACAGTTCAACACCATACCCAAATGATCCTCGTTTTTCAGATTTTTCCCCAGACATGGCTTTGCCATTTTGGGGTTGAACCTGTGCTTTGAGTGGGGTGGTTGCACCAAACCCAAAGCATCCAAGGATCGCCGAAGTGGTGTACGACACCACCTGACCTGCAAGACGCAACTGCTCTTTTCTTTTCACATCCATCGGATAGATGAAGAGTGCAATCGGCCACAAAAGGGAAGCGGGGATGAGTCTCCACAACTCAACCCACACGATCAGTTCCCGCACCTGCAGTTTGATGCAGAATACTAAGAACATGATCGGGATACTTGCGAGATATCCCTGCAGAAACAGTGCCAATCTATTACCGAGCACATCAGGCACATTTCGACGAGAGTCTAAGTATGAACCTGTTGGTCGAGTCGCAATCATCGCTTTAACCCCGAAACGTTTTTCGAAGTTAAAGTTGATGATTTGTATTGGCGAGAGAGTTGTGAGTGATTTCAGTCGACTCTCAATTTCTGGGGAATGGGTATTCCACCCACTCGCCAAGAAACGGTGCATGGCGTCCTCGAGCATGGAATTACGCTCGAGGTATTGCCAGTATTCCTTCGGGCTTGTTGCCAAGAGGATTTCTCGTTGATCGTCAATGATCCATTTCTGCTCAACAGATTTTACCCAGACAAATTCTTGCCGGATTTTTTCCAGCGAGTAGTGTGGGTAGATTTTTACCTTTTCAACTTCTTCCAGTTGTCCGACTCGTCGGGCTTCCTTAACGAACGGCACGAATGCCGTCACCAGAAGTAAAAAAAGCGGCACATACCACTTTCTCATACAGAGGTCTCCTTTCAAGGAACTCTGTAATAATTATAACATTTTATGTATTAAAAGTCAATTATGCGGGTACGCGGACTGGAAAACCCACGGTTTTTCCATCTTTCCTCCACAGAAAACTCCTGTTTTCCGACCCTTTCCCACTCGCTACCCACACAAAAACTCACTCTGTTCGTTTTGTGCGGGTAGCGGTAATCGAAACCGCGTCTCAGCCTTGGGAAGGCCGCATTCTACCACTAAACCATACCCGCATTGTTATTTTTTATTTAATTTACTCTTCAATACTTCTCTTCCATATCCTGTCTTAAAAAATCTCTCAGAGAGGCGACTTCCATTAAACCATACCTGCAATGTTGTGGAAAATTATAGCATATTTATTTTCTATTCATACCGACAGATGATATAGTTAATATCGTATTATGATCTTGTTTTATTTTTCCATTGCCATAGTCGTCGGTTTGATTGTACTTAACTATATCTATCGTGCAAGAGGGTACAAAGGTCCGCGGTCTGACCATTTCAATGGTCGGCATTTTCATAATATCTTTCTTGGTACTGTTAATGACATCTCTTATACTGTTCCATTGGTTGAACAATTTCCGCGACTATCATTTGCACTAAAAAAAATTAGGACAACATGGAAACCACGACCGTTACCAGAGGGACAAAAAATTCCGCAGAAACGCGTGTTTGGTAAAGATATTGTCATAACATACGTTAACCATTCAACAGTGCTTATACAAACAGAAGGAGTTAACATTTTAACAGACCCTATTTGGTCACATCGCGCGAGCCCTTTGCCATTTTTCGGTCCAAAACGATACATGGATCCGGGTGTTGATTTGCACAAACTTCCACCGATAGATTTTATATTATTGAGTCATAATCATTACGACCATATGGATTTGTGGACACTCCGACAGATTGTTCGTGGGCACGATCCATTGATTTACACAACACTGGGCAACAAAAAATATCTCGCCTCGTACGGTATTCACAACACAGTTGAACTTGATTGGGGTCATGCTGTACGTTTTTCTGATCTCGTTTCCATTGATTGTGTGCCTGCTCAACATTTTTCTGCACGAGCGATTTCTGATCGGCGCAAAACACTGTGGGGCGGGTTTGTTATCCGGCTATTGCATGGTGATATTTATTTTGCAGGGGATACGGGGTATGGTCCACATATTTCACATATCCAAAAAATGTATCCAGATGGTTTTCGGTTTGGGTTATTGCCGATTGGTGCGTTTGAACCTCGTCTGTATATGAAAACATACCACACCGGTCCTGATGAGGCGATTACGATATACAAAGACCTGGGTGTTCGTCGGGCAATGCCAATTCATTTTGGAACGTTTGATCTCTCTTTAGAAGCACAAGATGTGCCAGTTGATCGGCTTAATACACTCCTTGAGTTAGAAGAAAATAAAGATGTGAGGTTTGATATTCTCTATAATGGTATGACATTGACGGTACAGGATTAAGTGCCGTATGATGTGTGTACATACATTAATTTAATTTTTCAACATTATGAAATACGTTATTTTGAGTTGCATTATTATCGCGGTGATTATTTGGGGAGGGTATTATTTGTTTTCTGATCGCACACAAGAAATACCAGCTGGCTCGCTCACATCTGATGCATATGGACAAGGGGTAGCAACAACAACTCCTCCTATTGGCACACAACCGGTATCATCAACAACACAACCAACACAAAAATATATGATTACATTAGATACAAATTACGGGGCAATTACGTTTGAAACATATACACAAGATGCACCAAACACCGTGGCTAATTTCGTGACACTCGCAGGCAAGAAATTTTATGATGGTCTGACATTCCATCGTGTGATTAAAGGATTCATGATTCAGGGAGGTGATCCTAAAGGTGATGGTACGGGTGGTCCGGGGTATTCATTTGCAGATGAGATTGACCCTAATTCTGCACTGTATAAAACAGGATATGTTAAAGGAGTTGTTGCTATGGCAAACGCCGGTCCCAACACTAACGGTAGTCAATTTTTTATCATGACTGCAACCAACCCTCTTCCTCCAAGTTATACGATTTTCGGTAAAGTTGTGTCAGGGCAGGATGTGGTGGATAAAATCGCAGGGGTGAAAACAGGGGCGGGGGACAAGCCAGTTTCTCCTGTGACAATCAAAAAAGTCACAGTTAAATAGAGTTAGGCGAGTGAGGTTGACTTTTTAACTCAACTGGAGTATAATAGACCCATTGTAAGTTTCTCGTAGGTTTTCTAGGCGTTAGCTGTGAAAAAAGAAGAGAGCTAGTCGTCTTACAGTGTTATAATAAAGACTAGGTAAAAAAGAATGAAGAAGTTATATGTTGGAGGCATTTCATATTCTACTAATGATAGTGGATTGAAAGATGCATTCGCACAGGCAGGAACAGTTGTTTCTGCAACTATTATCATGGACAAAATGACAGGCCGATCAAAAGGATTTGGTTTCGTTGAAATGTCTTCAGATGCCGAAGCACAGGCTGCTATCGACATGTGGAATGGAAAGGAACTTGATGGACGAAAACTTACAGTAAATGAAGCACGTCCAATGGAACCTCGAGCTCCACGAACAGGCGGGTTTGACCGAGGCAATGGTAACGACCGAGGCGGACGAACCTGGTAAATTTTTGGTCTTTTTTTCGAACTTCGAAAAAAAATACTAAGAAATTACATAATTACATTTAGATACATTTCTAATACAAAAAATCCCCGTAACAGGGGATTTTTTGTTGTGTGAGGGAAATTAGTTGACATGTTAACTATTACGAGTATACTGGGGAGAGACTGAAATAAAGGAGGCCACAACGAGTGGTTACATTCATCAAGAAGTTCTTTCGTAAACAAGAAAAAAAATCAGAAAAGAGTCGGAATACGTGGAATATGCGGAGAGAGCAGTATTTTCTCCATGCAACGTGCTCTTGTGGGTACCGGTTTTCGGAGACTGAGATACTAACATCATTTTCTCCGAAGTATTACCTGTACATCACATGCCCGGGGTGTGGGGCAGAAGTTACGCCATGGTTGCATGTGGGTGATCTTATCGTGGTGTTTCGATCGCCAGTGGTGGTGCTGTGCTACATCAAACACACTATGACGGGTCGGGTTCCTATTGATATCAGTGATTTGTCAGTGGAACGTCCAGATTTATTCCACTCCACCCTTTTCCATTTTGGGTCGGTGGACGAGGCATGTGAGTTGGTTAAAAAATCACTCCTACTCAACACACGGACACGGCTGGTGTCCTTATTGCGCGTATTACCGGCGCGACTCGTCGCCCACATCATGGCGACATCTGAGAGATAGTTTTTTCGGGTTTTACCCAGACCGGGCTCGCACCATGCGAGCCCTTTTTGTTATACTATAGTATATGAAATACGTGCGCACGCTCATTGTGGTAGTGATCGGGGTTTGTATTATTGGTTATATCTCATATTTGGCTTTTTCTGGCCCTATTTATAAAACAGTGTGGATGGGCAGTAAGCAGTTTTCAGTTGAGGTTGCTCACACCGATGAACTGCGAACATTCGGGTTGGGGGGTAGGACAGGGTTACCCGCTAATGGTGGTATGTTATTTATATTTGATGTTCCAGGGGATTATGGGTTTTGGATGAAAGATATGCGAATTCCGATTGATATGATTTGGATAGACGATGTGCATCATGTCACACATACCGAAAGCAATGTATTACCATCTACATATCCAACAATTTTCCACTCACCAAAGTCATCACGATATGTTTTGGAAGTAAATGCGGGCGAAGTGGGAAGACTCGGTGTCAAAGTTGGTGACTTCATTACATTTTCAGAAATATAATCTCATATAATGAGTGTGTGTATCATTTTTTTTCATACTGTCTTTACAGTATATTTTTTTTATTATGCAGGTGGGAAATTTTTTCTTATCCACACCTTTTTATTCTAATTTGGAGTACAATAAAGTGACCTAAAAAAGTTTTTTTACAAAAAATTATTAAAAAAGTTATTATTTTTAGAAAAAAATGCCAAAAGATTTAAAAAAAACAACAAAAGTAACCAAAAAAGATGAGTTGATAAGGCAGGTGCAGAAAAGAAATGGTGAATTGGTTCCTTTTGACAGCGAGCGTATAACCTTGGCAGTACATAAAGCCATGATTGCGGCCAATGAGGGTTCGCTTGAGGAGGCAGAAATGGTAGCAAACAAAGTATTGGCAGATTTGGTACGTATTTCTAAAAAACACCCTAATTTTACCCCAACTGTTGAGGGTATCCAGAATTCAGTTGAAAAGGAGTTAATGTTGTCTGAATATGTGGCAACAGCAAAGGCATTTATTCTCTATCGTGAGGAACGAACTCGGCTCCGACAGAAAGGCATTGAAGTGCCAGAGAAAGTTAAAAAATTGGCATCTGAAAGTAAGAAGTATTTCAAAATCCCATTAGGTGAGTTTGTGTACTACCGAACGTATTCAAAATGGATTGCTGAGGAAAATCGTCGGGAAACATGGGTTGAAACGGTAGACCGATACATTGGGTTCATGAAGCAAAACCTCGGCAACAAATTAAAAGATGCTGAGTATAAAGAGGTTCGTGATTCAATCCTACGACAAGACGCGATGCCTTCTATGCGACTTTTGCAGTTTGCGGGCAAGGCGGCACACGCCACAAACGTCTGTGCATATAACTGTTCATACATTGCTCCAGAAAAATTCAGAGATTTTGCAGAAGTAATGTACATCTCTATGTGCGGAACCGGTGCAGGATGGTCAGTGGAAAGTGAAAACATTCAGAAATTACCACAGATTCAGCGACAGACAGGAAAAAAATTGCCTGCATATGTTATCCCTGACAGCAAGGAAGGTTGGTGTGATGCATTTATTCACGGCATGGAAACATGGGCGCAAGGGTTTGATGTTGAGTTTGATTACTCACAACTCCGACCAGCAGGTGCACGTTTGCAGACTATGGGAGGAAAATCTAGTGGTCCCGCACCATTACGCGATTTGCTTAACTTTACTCGGGCAAAGTTTTTTGCTCGTCAGGGCAAACGATTAGAAAACATTGATGCATACGATATTTTGTGCAAAGTTGGTGAGATTGTTGTGTCGGGTGGTGTGCGTCGTTCAGCCATGATTTCATTGTCAGATTTAACCGACGAATCAATTCGTGATGCAAAAAAAGGTCAGTTCTGGATGACGAACCCTCAGCGATCACTTGCTAATAACTCTGCAGTATACGAAACCAAACCAACCAGCACTGAATTTTTGGATGAGTGGCTTGCGCTTATTAAATCAAATGCGGGTGAGCGAGGGATATTTAACCGGGGCGGATTGATGCATACGTTACCAAAGCGTCGTATTGCGCTCTGGCAAGAGCAAGGCATTGTTGCGGATGGTCGGATTGTTAAACCAATCGGTACCAACCCATGTGGTGAAATTATTTTGCAATCAAAACAGTTCTGTAATTTGTCTGAAATCGTTGCTCGCGCAGATGACACGGAGGCAACATTGTTGAAGAAAATGAAAATTGCAGCCATTCTCGGTACATATCAGGCGACACTGACACATTTTCCATACCTATCTAAAGAATGGCAGACCAATTGTGAAGCGGAAGCATTGCTCGGTGTGTCGGTGACAGGACAATGGGATTCTCCGGCATCACGAAAACCAGAAGTGTTGCGTAAATTGCGGGCAGAGGCAGTACGGATTAATAAATTATACGCAAAACGATTTGGTATCAACGAGTCATCATGTATCACCTGCGTGAAGCCATCAGGGAACTTGTCACAAACAGTTGATTCATCATCTGGTATGCATCCACGACATTCTGCGTACTATATTAGACGGGTACGTATTGCATCAACCGACTCATTGTTCAAAATGTTGCGTGACCAAGGGGTACCATTCCATCCGGAGGTTGGACAGTCAATGGAAACTGCGACAACATACGTTTTGGACTTCCCTGTGAAAGCACCAAACGGATCAGTGTTCAAGGACGATCAGACTGCATTGGAACAGTTGGAATACTGGCGAGTGTTGAAGGAAAATTATACTGAACATAACCCATCAACTACTATTTCGGTTGGTGAGGATGAATGGATTGATGTGGCAAACTGGTTGTATAAAAACTGGGAAATTGTTGGAGGTCTAACGTTTTTGCCACGAGATAACCATATTTACCAGTTGGCACCATACGAAACCACTGATAAAAAGACATACGAGGAAATGTTGAAGCGATTTGAACACATTGATTTCTCAAAAATCGTGTCATACGAGGCAACCGATGAGCTAGAACAGAAAAGGGAACTGGCATGTGCCGGAGGAGTATGCTCTATTGATGATGTTATTGTGACGGAAAGTAAATAAAGGGTTGGTTCGAAAAGCGCGTGACCTTCGGGTTGCGCGCTTTTTCTTTGTATATGTAAGTGATATAATTTATTTATTATTTCACAAAAAATTTTAGTAAAAATCACATGAGGAAAATTAAAGTTGCAATAAATGGAGGTGGACGCATTGGACGAGCATTTTTGCGAATTGTACATGAACGCAATGATATTGAAGTTGTTGCACTGAATGATTTGGGTAATGTTGATAACATTGCGTATCTCATCAAATACGATACTGCATATGGACAACGATTTTCTTCTGTTACGGTTCGGAGTGATAAGCAGGCGATTATTGTAGAGGGCAGAGAAATTAAATTTATATCAGAGAAAGAAATCACAAAACTTCCGTGGGGTGATTTGGGTGTGGATGTTGTGGTAGAGGCGACGGGTGCATTTACTTCTTTTGAAAAGGCGCGTGGTCATATAACTGCCGGAGCAAAAAAAGTGGTTATCACTGCACCTGCTAAAGACAACCCAACAGCAGATGATGAAGCAACGGTTTTAATGGGTATCAATGAAGACCGTCTCGCGACGTGTGCGGTAACATCAAATGCGTCGTGTACGACAAATGCGGGTAGTCCGCTTATTCAGATTTTGCATGAAGCGATTGGGATTGAAAAAGCGGTGTTGAACACTGTGCATGGGTATACTGCCAGCCAAGGAATTGTTGATGGTCCAAATGCAAAAGATTTTAAGGAGGGACGAGCAGCAGCACAAAATATTGTGCCCACATCAACAGGTGCAGCTAAAGCAACAACCAAAGTAGTAACTGATTTGGAGGGCAAGTTTGATGGCTTGGCGATCCGTGTTCCTGTTATTGCTGGATCAATTGTTGATGTGACGTTTATAGCAAAACGAAATACAAGTGTAGAGGAAGTTAATAGTATTTTGACAAAAGCAGCAGGAGAAGAGCGATGGTCAAAAAACTTTTCAACGACAACTGACCCAATCGTTTCGTCTGATATTCTCGGTAGTAAATATGCATCCATTGCGGATTTAGGTTTGACACGTGTGATTGATGGAAATTTGGTCAAGGTTATGGCGTGGTATGACAATGAAATGGGGTACACATACAGTTTGGTTGAGCACGTGTTAAAAACAGGATCCACAATTAAATAATATGAAAACCATTAAATATTTGTTTTTGATAATCATACTGGTTATTTTAATAGTTTTTCCAATAATCCCCATTAAATATAATCCTCCTGTAAATTGCTTAGTTGCACCTTGTCCAACATACAGATGGGTGAATATTCTCGGGATTGCAATGCATCAAATTCAACCGGATAGTCATATGTGGAAATATTAAAATATAATGAATAAGAATTTTAAAGATTGGTTTACTGAAAAAAATGATTTGCACAAAAATAAAGTCCGGGCATTTTTTCATGAGCGCGAAGTTTGGTTTGCTTCAGTCGGTGCAAACATTGGCTTTGAACAAGATGGCAAACATGAGAGATTTTTACGACCAGTGGTGATTGTAAAAAAATTCAACAACGAGGTGTGCTGGAGTGTACCGACTACGAAGAAAGATAAAAAAGGAAAATATTATTTTAAGTTTGAGTATAAAGAAGGTGAATTTACCATAGCCGTTCTTTCACAATTAAGACTTATTGATAGCAAGCGATTGGATTATAAAATAGGAGTTATGAAAGAAACTGATTTCATAGAAATGAAAAAACGCCTTACATCATTCATGATATAAAGCGCTCTTTCTGTTTTGACCCCTTTCGGGGAGGGCCGAAGCCATTTGTAACATGAAGTATACCATACGAACGAATATAAAGTCAAAGCGTTGAGTTATCCACATTCGTTCATTCTGTTCTTTATTTGCTATATAAAATCTGTCTTGGTATTCTCTCTTTAGTAAAATTGATGGTGGTATAATAAATAATATGAAAATATATATTGGATCTGATCATGCGGGGTTTGAAATGAAACGAGAGTTGATTTCGTTTCTTGTTGATGCGGGACATGAGGTCTATGATTGTGGTCCTAAAAAATACGATCCACATGACGATTATCCAGATTATATTTCCGTGGTAGCAGAAAGTGTGCAAAGCGATATTTTGCATACGGATGATGATGTCAGGGGGATTGTGATTGGTTGGTCAGGACAGGGCGAGGCAATGGTAGCAAATCGTTTTTCTGGTGTTCGTTGCGCGGTATTTTATGGCGGATCAAAGCATGTTTTGACTTTGTCTCGGGAACACAATGATGCAAATGTGTTGTCTCTTGGTGCGCATTTTGTTACCACTGCGGAGGCAAAGCAAGCAGTTGAATTGTGGTTGCATACTCAATTTTCTGGAAATGAAAGACATATTCGTCGCATTAAAAAAATAGATTCAGTTTTTGAGTCATAACTTATTTTTAATTTTTATATTTTCATGATTGATGTTGTACCAGCTATAATTCCACGGGATAAAAAACAACTGGAGGATGAAATGACTCTCGTATCAAAATTTGCATCACGAGTTCAGGTTGATATTTGTGACGGGATTTTTGTTCCTGTTAAAACTTGGCCATACAATACACAGGATGTGGATTATTTTGAACAATTAAAACGTGAGGAAGTTGGCTGGCCAGAATGGGAAAATGTTGATATTGAGGTACATTTAATGGTTGCTCATCCTGAAAGAATTGTTTTGGATTGGATTGATACTGGTGTCACTATGGTGGTTGCGCATGTTGAAGCAACTGAAGATTTTCAAGAATTAATTGATGTTTGTCGTGTGCATGAGGTTGGTGTAGGTATTGCTATCAAACCAAGCACAGACATATCTCTACTTGCTCCGTTTGCTGAACAGGTTGATTGTATTCAGGTTATGGGTTCACAAAAATTAGGTCATCACGGTGTGCCACTTGATCCGAGTGTGGCTACGCGTATTTCTGAATTGCGAACATTGTACGGAGAACGTATAATTGGTGTTGATATTGGGGTAACAGAAGACACTGCTCCTGAACTCGTATCGGCTGGTGCGCGGAAATTAATTATTGGTTCTGCAATTTTGGATGCCGATGATCCAGAAGAAGCGTATTTGTTTTTCAAAAATCAGGAATAATAATGCGTGAATTTGTTTTTTTATTTGTATTGACATGCTCCATAACATAACCCCAGAAAAAATAAAATTTCTTGAGGAAAAGGCACGGGACATCCGTATCTCTATTATTCAGATGTTAGTTGCTGCCGGTTCAGGACATTCAGCTGGGCCACTGGGTATGGCTGACGTGTTTACTGCACTTTATTTTTATATTTTGAAGCATGATCCTAAAACTCCAACATGGCCTGGGCGTGATCGGCTTGTATTATCCAATGGACATATCGCACCAGTACTCTATGCAACCATGGCCCATAGCGGATATTTTCCTGTGAGTGAATTGCTCACACTTCGCAAATTCGGCAGTCGTTTACAGGGGCATCCACATCGTGAATATTTACCTATGCTGGAAACAAGTTCGGGACCACTTGGATCTGGGCTCTCACAAGCAGTTGGTATGGCTTTAGTAGATCGGCTTGATCGTGGAGTTGATTCAGATCGTTTTTTCTATTGTCTCGTTGGTGATGGTGAATTAGATGAAGGACAGAATTGGGAGGCGATTATGCTTGCGGGTAAAGAAAAACTTGGTCGGCTTATTATGATTGTTGACCGTAATAATATCCAAATTGATGGATACACAGAAGATGTTATGCCATTGGAGTCGCTTGTTCATAAATTTGAAAGTTTTGGTTGGCATGTAGAGGAAATAGATGGACATAATTTTGCTGATATTGTTGCCGGGATTGGTCGGGCACAATCTGTATTTGATGGACCGAGTGTTGTCATTGCGCATACTATTCCTGGCAAAGGTGTGTCCTATATGGAAAGAGATTTCAAGTGGCATGGTAACCCACCAGGAACAAATATTGCAGGTGAGCCACCCAAAGAACAGCAGGCGGAAATTGCTTTGCGTGAATTGCGAACGCTCAGTGGACAAATAACAAGCGAACACGAGTAATATGTTAAATTCTTCACAAAAATTAAATCCTAAATTATGGGATAAAGATATTGAACAGGTTGCAATCCGAAAAGGTTTTGGGGAGGGTTTAGTTATGGCAGGGGAACAGAATCCTGATGTGGTTGGTTTGTGTAGTGATTTGACTGAGTCAACCCAGATGCATTTGTTCAAGAACAAATTTCCAGAACGATTTTTTGAAATGGGGATTGCTGAGCAAAGTATGGCTAGTGTGGCAAGCGGTATGTCGGCAATGGGCAAGATTCCTTTTATAACCAGTTACGCAATGTTTAGCCCTGGTCGTAATTGGGAACAGATCCGTACAACAATTTGCTACAACAATCGTGCGGTTGTAATTGCCGGATCGCATGCTGGTGTGTCTGTTGGTCCCGATGGTGGTACGCATCAGGCGATTGAGGATATTGCTATTACTCGCGTTATTCCTCGTATGACAGTTATTTCACCATGTGACTATATTGAAGCCCGTAAAGCAACTGTTGCGTGTGCTGAACTTGGTAGCCCGGTGTATATTCGTCTTGCACGTGAAAAAACTCCCGTCATTACAACAGATGATACTCCGTTTGAAATTGGTAAGGCGCAATTGTATTACGGTAAAACAGGAGACAAGGCAGATGTTGGTATTATTGCCACAGGGGCGCTTGTATATCGTGCGTTGAAAGTTGCAGAAGGGTTAAGTAAGCAAGGTGTGTCAGTCAAAGTGTTAAATGTTGCAACCATTAAACCTCTTGATACAGAAGCGGTATTTCAACTGGCAGATGATACGCGTGCTATTGTAACAGTAGAGGAGCATCAAGTTGTGGGTGGTTTGGGTAGTGCTGTTGCAGAATATTTGGCAGAAAACCTCCCAACACCGATTGAGTTTGTTGGTGTTCGTGATCAGTTTGGGCAATCTGGAACTCCAAATGAGTTATTGGAACATTACGGTATGGGCGAATCGCATATTCTGGATGCAGTTAAAAAAGTTTTAGATCGTAAAAAATAGTTATGACGAAAATACCCATCCAAGGGTTGCCCTTGGATGGGTATTTTTTAGATTACTGAAGTGGTTGGGGATGGTAATCTTCTGGTGCTTTTTTCAAATCATCTTCTAGTTGTTCTCGGGTTAGTAATCCTTTTTGGGCTCCAACGTATTTAATGACAGATGCAGAATTAACTGGTCCCCAGCGGAGGGCTTCTTCAAAAGGAGTGCCCAGTGCGACAGCAGACATGATGGTTGATGCAAATGCATCTCCAGCACCAGTACGTTCATATGCATCCCCGGGGTATATTGGCATGTACCACATCGTCGTGCCGTCATATGCATATGCTCCTTTTATTTGGTCGGTAATAACTGTATAGCGAGGTCCAAGGGCTGAGATACCACGTAATAATGTTGGTAGGTCATGAGATGTTTCGTTCAATATCATTTGGGCTTCTTCAACATTGCAGAAAAATATCTCTGTCCGTTTATATATTCGGGTTAGTGCTTCACTGCCGATTTTGATTTGGAATGTTCCAGGTTGGAATACCAGTCTGGTGTCAGGGTGTGCGTCAAGAAAATCAGCAATTTGCTCATGGAATGGTAGTGAATTTGATCCGAGAGAACTGAGATAAATCCATTTCGGTTCTTCTATTTGTCCTAGGTCATATGTGAATGCTTCGTGACGGACGAGGATGGTTCGGTCAGCGGCATACCAGAGCACATAGTGGTAGTTAGAATTTTTTCCTGTTTCAGTGCGGATATTTGAAATATCAACGTTATTTTTTTGTAATTCTTT
>JAUPVF010000016.1 GCA_030917185.1 Patescibacteria group bacterium | reverse complement strand
TTATTGCCCCAATTTCTCCTGATGGTGTTGTCCCTGCTTTTTCTATTGCCTGTACGGGGACTAATGCTACTGCGATATTAATTGATGATACTGAACCTATATATAACTATGTATACGGGACATACTATGGTGGCTCTGTTGGTGGATACATGAGAAGACCGTGTATAGACGGAGTAGTTAGTTTTGATAGTTTTGACTTAAACGATTATCTAAATAGTATGGCAGGTCCGTATCCTCAGTGGCTTAGTTATTTTCATACTCATTTTATGGTTGTGGTTAAAGATTCAACTGGTGTGTATGCACCAGATGCGCCAATATACAGATGGCTTGTTGGTTTAACAGATTATTCAACTAATAAAGGTAATCTGGTGCTTAGTCCAGATGATGACAGATATCCAACACTTGGAACAAGTGAATCGTTTGATTTTGATGGGACCGTATGGAAAATGACGCCACCACCTAAACCTGTTTGTGATCCAAATTGTTTTTCTAATGTTCTATTTATTCCTGGGCTTGAGGCGAGCCGATTGTATATGGATCGATCTGGTGGAGGTAAAGATCAATTATGGGAACCAAATGGAAATAGTGATATTGAGGATCTGTATCTGAATACCGATGGAACGAGTAAAAATTTGGGGATATATACAAAAGATATTATTAAAGAAACCAATACCCCAATACCTACAGGTGTTTTAGGACAAAATATATACAAAAGTTTTTCAGAAATGATGGATGGTTTGGTTTCTAGTGGAAAGATTACAGAGTGGCAGGCATTTCCATATGACTGGCGTCGTGGTGTGGATGATATTATTACTAACCCTCAAAAAATTGACGGGCAAAGCACAATGACTTTGGAGGCAATGTTAACGGTATTGGAAAAATCATCAAAAAATGGAAAAGTGACGATTGTTGCACATAGTAATGGAGGGTTGGTTGCCAAAGCATTTTTGAAAAAATTACAGGATGATAAAACTGCAGGTAGGAATAATTTGATTGATAACGTTGACGTATTGATATTGGTTGCCGTGCCACAAATCGGTACTGCAAGTGCTGTATCTGCGTTGTTGCATGGATATGACCAAAGGATTTTTTATGGCTGGTTTATGGATGAACAACATGCGCGAGAGTTGGGTAGGAATATGCCTGGTGGATACGGTCTTTTGCCATCACAGGAATATATAAACCATGTTGATATTGCACCAGTGTCGTTTTCTGATAACCCAACCTCTTCTGGTATTGTCACTCCATATGCACAACGATATGGAACAATCACAGATACATATACAAAGTTTACAGAGTTTCTAACTGGGGCTGAAGGTCGGGTAAGTCCAACAATGACCCAGACGAGTTTGCCAATTAAACTATCAAACTCGTTATTATCACAGGCAAGTACATTGCACCAAACAATTGATGCATGGACACCACCAACCAACATGAGGGTGATAGAGGTTGCGGGGTGGGGGTTAGATACAGTAGCGGGCATGGAATACTACCCTAAATATGTTTGTGGTGTTCCGGTACAGGGCAAAACATCTTGCCAATATGTGCTAGATGAAAAACCAATTTTCACTGCAGACGGAGATAAAACGGTAGTTGTACCAAGTGCACAGTATATGGGGTTCAAAGGAATTGGGGAGAGGTATTGGATAGACATGGTTGGACTTAAAAATGATCATAAAAATATCTTAGAAATAAAACAATTAGGTGACATGGTTAATTCTGTACTGATGAAAAAAGATATTGTATTTGATAATATACTCATAAATACTAGACCCCAAGATACGAAGAATCGTCTGAGGGTATCAATTCACTCACCAGTCACTATAGATGCATACGACACTTTAGGTAATCATACGGGTAAAACATGTCTACCTACATCAGATTTTTGCTATGCAGAGGAAAATATACCGAACTCATCATACCTTGAATTTGGGGAGGGTAAATATATAAATCTACCAGAGGAGGGGGTACAGAAAATATCTGTACAAGGCACAGGCATCGGCACATTTACATTTGAGTCAGAAAAAGTATTACCAGATAATACTGTGGTTACTTCAGTATTTCAGGACATACCAGTCACCCCACAAACCAAGGCAGATATTACCTTAAACCCGACAACCAAAAATCCACAGATGTTGCTTGATGTAGATGGTAATGGCACGACTGATTTTACAGTGACACCAAAAAATGAATTTGATCCAGTGTTGTATCTAAAAGTATTACGTAAAACAGTTGAGGGATTGGATATGAAGCCAGTGCCAAAGTTTCTATTAACTGCTAAAATAGATATGACGATACTGCTCATCCAGAAAGGTAAAATTTCTAGAGCCAAATTAAGTGCTACACAGTTTAAGTCAATTATGGAGTTACGTATTAAATTGCCAGATCCTAAAAGACCACGGTTAAATATAATTACAAAAGAAGATGCTCAATTGTTATTAGATATGATTAATAACTTATTAAATAAATTAAATTAGTATGAAACAAATAAATATTCCTCTCATTATATTAAATCTTTCAATATTATCACTTGTTCTTGGTGTGGCTAGTTTTATTTTTGATATTTGGTCAGATTTATTTATATACATTTTTCTTTACGGGTTTCCTGTTTTCATTATCGCATTGATTGTTGATAGGTTTGTGAATTTGGGCACAAGAAGCAAATATTTTTGGTGGGTGTTAATTCTTGATATATTATTATTTTCAATGTTTTACTTTTATTATCATGCATTTGATAATTTTATGAGTCTGAGTTAGATACTAAAAAGCAATTTGACAAAACTTAGTTTTCATATATCATACAGCACATAAGGTCAAAGACAGTATGGTGCCGTTATGGCTTGATCTGGGATAATCCTGGGCCTACCGAGACTTCGTTGTGTGTGGTTTTGCCACATACAGCAACTCTCCGACCTTGGGTCGATTTTTTATTTTATTTTCCTTATATAAAATATGGCAGTAAACAAACAGAAAAAAAATGAGATTCTGGAGTCGTTGAAACAAATCATCAAGGACGCAGGATCAATTGTTTTTATCAACTTTCATGGGTTGCCTGTTGCCGAATCTTCTCAAATCAGAAAAGATTTGCGAGGTAAAGGTGTTGGGTATACCGTTGCCAAAAAAACACTCACACGTAAAGCATTGAGTGAGGGTGGTATCGCTGGCGATATGCCAGATATGCCTGGTGAGTTGGGTATCGTCTATGGTACTGATCTCATTGAACCAGCACGAGGTGTGTATGATTTTCAGAAAAAATTAGACAAGAAAATCCAGATTGTCGGTGGTGTGTTTGAAGGTAAATTCATGAATCAGTCGGAAATGATGACGGTTGCACAAATTCCTGGCATGAAAACATTGCAGGCACAATTTGTTAACCTTATCAATTCTCCGATACAGCGATTGGTTATTGGTCTCAACGCCATAGCCGAAAAGAAATCATAATTTAACAAAATTAACAGTAATAGGAATCACTAAATTAATAATATGGAAGAAACAACAAACACAGTGGCCCCTGCAGTAGAGGAAAAAACTGTTGCAACACCTGCAAAGTTCAAAACTATTGTTGAGGCAATTGAAAAAATGTCAGTACTTGATTTGCACGAATTGGTAAAGCATTTAGAAGAAAAATTCGGTGTGTCTGCAGCAGCAGTTGCAGT
>JAUPVF010000015.1 GCA_030917185.1 Patescibacteria group bacterium | reverse complement strand
CCTCCAACGGATTTGACCCGTTGTGGGCGGTTACGACTTGCGATATTTTTTCTCCATTCTGGCGATACCTTCTTGGAGTGTTTCAAGACCCATCTGTGCTCTTCGATCATCGACATGAGTTGGGTCTTCGATTTCTTTCGGAATGAAGTGCCCATCGACTTCTGTGAACTGCGTACCGAATAGTTGAGGGAGTTTACTGTTGATCCTCACTCTGTCTTCTAGATACGCAATGTCTCGATTGGTGACTTCAAGTTCCCCCGAACCCTTCATCAGTATGAGACACTGTTCTTGGAAATCGACATCGTGATCTGCGTGCTGAACAAGGAGCCAAGCGGTGTGAGAGGCTTCACCTCCAACTTTGGAAACAGTTGGCCAGCCAATCTGACCAACAATTTCTTTCATTCGGATTGTGTTGCCACTGTCTACTTTTGGACTCCAGTATTCTGGGTCCTCAAGATTTCTCCTGCGCATCTCTTGATCAACACGCCCCATCTCAAGCAGTTCTTCTGCTACTTCTCGATGAAGCATGTATTCTCCTCATTCAGACGACCAGAAGCCGTCCTCGTTCTGATTGAAAGTTGAGACGAAGACTTCCACCTTGGCGTTGGGATAGAGTACCTTCACAGCATCACCTAAGCGTTCGGCAAGAAGTTGCTTCACCTCCCAAGTTCGTGCTGGCTTCGTGAAGAGTCCTAAGACTTCCACGATGACCTCGGCACCGAGACCGTACTGCATCTGATCAGGTGGGAATAGACATGTCATATCGTTCTCATCCTTCAGACCCAATTCGGTTTGTGCAACAACCGCTTTTACGATTGCCTTGTGTAGATCACGGAGGTTGTCCTCCGTTTGGCTTGCCGGCAAACACCAAACTTTGATAACAGGCATCAGTCCATCTCTTTCCGAGGAGAAATATAACTTATAATATAGAGTGTGTCAATTGATTATCATGCGTGATTCCAAGAATAAAACTCTATATTTTTTTATAGAAAGAATATGATAAATTTTTACTTAAAAACCATCTTCGTAAGAGGTAGGTGGATACCACTACTCAATAAAGGTTCTTTATCAAGATATTCCTCAATTTTCACAAAACCGATTTTAGTATAAAAATCTTTTGCTTTTGTATATGACACAACTTCTACATAGATAGGTTTATCTTTCGGCAAACTTTTATAAGCCTCATTCCAAAGCTCTGTTCCAATTCCTTTACCTGTAAAGTCGGGATCAACATATAAAGAAACTAAATCTGTAAAATTTTCTCCGATTTTCAACCGTATAAAACCGACAATTTTTTCATTTTCTTTTGCGACAAGGGAAATATCTGTGTTTTTTTGATGTTCTGCCCGATGACGCAATACTTCTATTTGTTTTTGTTCAACTTCTGGGGTGTAACTTAAGTCTCCATCCCCTTTTGTTACGCCAATTTCTTTATTAGGGTATGTTGCATACCACGACGTTTTCATCATATCGTGTATTCCTTTAGCATCTTCTGGTTTTGGTTTGGAAATGATAATCATGTTAGATCAATAGTGTTCTCAATGATTTTTCCTGTATCACTGCGTGACCAGATCCATGTATAGCAAAGACACTTTTACCTTTTTGCCATTCTTCAATAATCCCTTTGACAATTGCAGTATCCCGAACCACATTTTCATCTCGGGATATTTGATTTATTACAGTCTTCTTTTGAGAAGGGTCGATAATATCGTAGAAAAACTTCCTGTCTCTTGGATTAAAATCTGTATTAAAAAACCCTTGATGTATTCTCTTCATGTTATCAATCGAAAAATCAAAATCACTCCACTGTGACTCTTTTTTATCTTTTTCCATGAAATACTCCAGATATTTTTCTAACTCTGGTTTTTCAGTATATGTATTCCACTGTAACATGACCTGAGCCATACGCTGATAAAATGTCTTGTCTCTCCCATGTTTTTTGGCAATTTCATTGAAAATCTTTCCTCTTTGTGGTTCAAGGCAGATTGTTGAAACACCGCTCTCATTAGCCAGAAAAGTTACAAATGACATTTCACCCCCTTTAACAATTGCTTCTTCCTCCGATTTTTCAATAGATGTCACTCCACCTTCTACTACTACTATCATTTCTTTACCTTGATTTCTTTTGTAGAAATCATCCCACTCTTTCTTTATTATTTCAAACTCATTATCCTTGGGATCATAGCAATGCCGTGAGCCAACACATAGGAGTTCTTGATTCATGTTCTTAATCGAATATACATATGGAACAGAAAACCTCTTTTGATTATACTCATCCCAAGAAAGTAATAAATTTTTAATTTTTTCTTCCATGTTTTATATAAATTATTTATCTTTTATTTCTTGTGACTCCAGCCATGCCCACGTTTCGTCTAGGAGTCTTTTTTCATCCTCCCAATTATCAAAACAATGATCGGCATGTTTTATATTAACCCGTGCCTTTGGTTTATTTGCTTGTATAAAGTATTGTTGTTCCGCTTTGACATTCCCTTGCCTCCCAGAAACAATAAATAAAACTGGTTTATGAATTTTTTTAATAAGATCTCCACAATCCGGAAAATTCCTTATTTCATCTATAAATTCTTTTCCTACAAAATATTCAATCCCAAAATCATAAATGTATTTTCCTGTTTTTTTATCATATCCAAGATCTTCCTGTGCATATCTTGAATCAATATATGATGCATCCCAAAATACAAGACCGTCAACCAGTTCGGTCTCTGCAAAAAGCAAAGATGTTCCCCCATAACTGTGACCTATAAGAAATATCTTTTTATATTTTTTTCTAAAGTATTTTACAACTGTCGTGATGTCCTTACCATGTAAACTTATTTTTACATCCTTAAAATGTCTGGCTCCTTTCTGCCAACCGTATAAATTAAATCTGAAAGTATCACATCCTTTTTCAGCCAAGAACTTAGAACCATTAAAAAAGATGTGTTCATTTTGGTGACCTGTAAATCCGTGTACGAAAATAACAAGTCTATCTGATTTATTTTTTGATTTACCCAATGTCCCATATATCAACTTCTTGTCAGATGTTTTGATGGAGATTTCTTTTTCCATAGACAGATGTCCTTAATTTCCTTATTGTACTAAAAATAAATGAAAAAGAAAGCCACGCTTAGTCCGATTGGGCTAAACGTGGCATAGGTATTTCGAAATCACACTTGGGACTGAGGGTATAGCAGTTGGATTGCTTCCTCGAGGAACTTCATAACTGACCACATATCAAGCATGTCTTCAGGTTGAGGTGTACGAACTCCCCCCTCAACATCGATGCTGATATATGAATACATCCGTAGAACTTCTTTCAGATGTTCCATCCTGCCAGGTCCAAGACCGCCTGCGACTCCGAAACGGATAGCCGATGGACTCTGCTCGCAAATGGCGTCAAAAATATTAAGAACCGATAGAGGAACAAACCGCTCTTTGTTGCCACCACTCGGATCAATCAGTACGTAGTCCACAAGACCGGCATACTCTGCAATCTGGGCTGCAATGAGTCGTGGACGATGTTCGTACTGTCCCATTGCTCTTTTGCCAACCTGCAGAACAATCTGCATATCAGGATGTGATTCCCGAAAATTGCGAATCATGGTGATCGACGGCCACACAACGTTGAGTTGAAACCCGTGCAAATTAGGACCACCGATTTTCACCAACTGCTCGAGTTGATCACGGAACGAGTCAGGCCCCGTATCATCTGTTGAGTAGTGAATCAAGTTGAGTGAGTTACGATCATTGAGAAATATCTCACTAATCGCTTCAACTTTGGGATAGCGGCTGGGCCACTTGTTGGTCCCACCTGCGAGCGTTTTGGAACTGGCCAGTACTCCTGTCATGAAATTATGAAGGAGTACACGAGCAGGAAATGCTGCCCTGGCCAAAATTGCTTCTTCCCGACTCATAAAACCTGTGATACCGATGTACTGCCATTCAGGATGCGTAATCATATTAACCCTTTCTGTTCGAAATACTGCAATATTTTTACTTAAAATGCAATAGTGGTTTTTGTTTATGGATAATACAGAGCTTCGAGTCCTGACGTAAAGTCATAACATGATTTTACTTAGGGGCACGAAAAAGCCCCACCCATTGGAAGCAGTGAAGCTTCTTCGGGTGAGGCTGTGATTAGGATTCCTCCGGCACAACATGGAGTATCCTTTTGGATACAATCTCCCAGTTGAGAACGCCGAGTGCGGCACCAATCAGTCCACCGAAAATCACAGTGATAATCGGCATGCCGTATGACCGAAACAGGAAGTAACTCAACGTGCCGCCGAGCGCTCCGTCTATACCGCACAAGACCCTCTTCTCCGAATGAATCAATTTGATTACATGCCAGAGAAACGAGCCGATGCGGTATCCTACGTAGGAGATTGCCAAACCGACATATTTCCACATTGTCCAACCGAGAAAGCGGAGGATATACGGAACTCCTTTACGGAAAGCATAAAATGCCTCCTGATAGTTCAGCTTATCCACATCTTCTCCTTTGTTACCAAGTAGGCATGTGGCGCCATAGATCAGGGCGCCGATTGGCGTACAAAGCCAAAAAAAGACTCCCCAAGAAAAAACTGCCGCAAAGATTTCTATTTCCGTCATTGGCACTACGTGATGCGGTAAAGGATTGAAGTTGCCGACCGAGAACTGAATGGCAAAGAATACCGCCGTCAACACGGCTCCACCATACATGAATGGTCTGGGCTTGATGAGCCATTGCCAGAAGTCGTGTTTGGTTTGCCTCAACTTCCGAGGAATGGCGAGTTTGGCACTCTGCCAAGCAAGCGGAATCGCCGCCAAGACAGAGCGAAATTCATAGCTGATGTATCCACCGGCAAAACCAGCGAGAACACCGAGCCACCAGATTTCGGGAGTAACCGCAAGTGCCACAGCACCGCAAATCACACCACCGATGAAACAAGCAAGGGCGATCTTTTTCGTTTCCATTGAGTACTCCTAAAACAACAATTTGACCAAGTTTATTATATAACATTTATTATCAATAAGTCAAGTCAAACGAAAACTACAGGAATCTCTCCCTCGAAATTTTATCGCCGTCGCTCTAAAATTTCTGGGCACCAGATTGGCGACACGTGCTGGTGCACGCGTAAACCGCCAATCTGTTCTCGTCCTGGCGTAAATCTTCGATTTACTTAGGGCCACGAAAAAATCCGCTAATGCGGACTTTTTTCTGTGGACCCTACAGGACTCGAACCTGCCACCCCATCATTGCAAATGATGTGCTCTACCAGATGAGCTAAGGGCCCAATATATGTGCATTTTTACCCCAACAAAACTATTCTACACTATTTATTATTCAACGCAAGACCTAATACATGGTGGATAAATTCACCCATTTTAACCCCGACAGTTTCAAGTGCTTGAGGTAATAGCGAACGTTTTGTCATACCCGGCAATGTATTTACCTCCAGAAAATACACTCCCCGTCGTGGCGAAACAATAAAATCTGACCGAGAATAATGTGACAACCCTATCAGGTCATGAATTTTTTTTGCCACCTCTTCTACTGCCTGTGCTTCATGTGGCAATAGTGTTGTGGGATACATGGCATGTGATTCATCACCGTATTTAGACCCATATGTCCACACTGGCAAAGTTTTTTCATATCTAACCTCTAGTGGAGGAAATGCATATGTTGGACTTCCTCTAAAATCATTCACGACTGCACACGTTACCTCCTTACCTTTAATATATTCTTCAACCAGAACACCATCGTATGCTGATAATACTGTTTCTATAGCAGTCACCAGTTCCGGCACAGAGTCAACAACATAAATACCGAGTGATGAACCAGAGGACACCGGCTTCACAATCATTGGATGAGGAATGGAATTAAATATCTCGCGAACTTTTTCTGGAATAGAATCTGTTTGGCGAATGTATGAATAAATCGGTGTACGAATACCCGCTTTTTTTGCCTGCTCTTTGGTTATCCATTTGTTCATAGCAACCGCCGAAGCGAATTTGTCAGAGCCAGTGTATTTTGTACCATAATGATTAAGCACGTCTTGGACTCCCCCATCTTCACCGTACGCACCATGCAATGCATTAAATACAACATCAACATGTTTTAATATACGATCTGGTGATCGTTCTAGACCCTGCATGTGCCACGTACCATCTTTTGATATCAAAATATCTATTGGTCTATGTGTCTGTGATAATTGTTCCAACACATGTGCGCCACTTTGCAATGACACATCGTATTCCGGAGACGGACCTCCACGCAAAACTCCAACTCGAATTCCTTTGGGAAGCGTATACATATATATAGTATACAGTGCAAAATAAAAAGAATAAAGAAAAAACCCCTTGCCTCAGGGGGGATGTGAGAGAGGCGAGGGGTGGTCCTAAATCAGGACTCAGTCAACGCACTTCATTAAGTATACACTATTTACGTACACAAAAACACCCCGCATGAGGTGTTCGATGAAAGTGATGATGGACCTACAAATATATCGCAGGTCCCGAAGCTGATTCTGGCCAGAATCGGTTTGTTGGATATAACAGGCCGTGCTATATCCAAAAAAGAACTGGTGTGTGCAATTGCCAATCCGATAATAAATAACCGGAACGCACACGGTCTTTTATTATACAGATTGAATGAAAAAATGCATGTGGAAAACTTCTTTATCCACGCATTGTTTTATTGCGTAATTTTTTATGGTATCCAATAGCATATCGATGTGCCTCGGCGTTAGATAATAAAATATCTCTTTCATACATCAGGTATTTTTTGTCACCTAAAATTTGTTTTGGCTTGTGATATTCGTCTTTTACCACTGACATTACCGGAATCTGCACACCATGTTCCCGTAATATCTTTTCCATGATATTTTTCTGGGCCGTGCCACCATCAACCACAACAAGATCCGGCATACGCCATTCAATATGAGCCAGTCGCCGTGAAAAAACTTCTGACAATGCTTTTGTATCATTGACCCCTGGGTTATCCTTGATTTTGAACTTTCTGTATTCAGATTTTATTGCTTCACCACCTTCTACTACGGTCATAACACCGACAACATTCTGTCCCGACATGTGCGCAATATCGTAACTCTCAATGCGAAACATGGTATTCCCAGATGCATGGACTTTGTTTTCGGTAATCAGTGCAATATCTTGAATATGATTCAACGTAAATAGTGTCTTTTTTATTTTCTGGGCACATTCAAACTCTTTTACTCGGGCAAAATCTTTCATCTGTTTTTCCAAGTTTTTTACCAATTTTTTCTTATTACTTTCAAAAAAGAGAATAATGTTTTTAATTTGTTTGGCATATTCTGTCTTGCTTATTTCCCCTGTACAGACACCAGGACACAAACCAATTTGCCTATTAAAACATGGTTTCTTTAATCCAAGGGCAGTCCTTGGATTGGTTGGATCGGAAATGTAAGGAGTACAACGATCACGGAAAGGAAATAATTTACGAACGATCTTCATCGCTTCTTTCAACTGACTACCATTTGGAAATGGGCCGAACGAATATGCTATTTTGTATGACTCACCTAAAGATTTTTTTAATATATCATTTTTTTCCAATTCCCTCCCGCGTACAACAAACACTCGAGGGAAATCCTCTGCGGTAATAACCACATAGTTAAAACTACGGTTGTCTTTTTCTTTTATATTTGCCTCTGGTTGATGTTTTTTTATCAAATGTGCCTCCAGCACCAGTGCCTCTAACACAGAATCTGTTTTAATAAAATCAATATCTGTAAACTGAGTCAGCATTTTTGAAATAAGCGGACTGCGGGTTTCTACGATATCCGCATTAAAATAACTTCGGACACGATCTTTAAGCGATGTTGCCTTGCCGATATATAAAATAGTTTTTCCTCGCTTAAATAAATACACCCCTGGTGTATCTGGCAGTTGAGATATTTTCTTTTTTATATCTTGACTATACATTTGTAATATGGTATCAAAATGTCAGGAGAATGTACAATGATTCAGGTAATTTTTTCGTTCAATAATGCCGTTGAATATTCAAAAATGATTCGTTGCCTGATTGCAGGCACAAGAAAAGAACTTCAAAACAAAGAAGAATGTGTGCGATATCCTGATATGGGATGGAAAATGAGCTCGGCAGCAGTAGGTTTGATTTCCACACTCTCTAGCATCACAGGAATGGAATCGCCTCTCTATGAAAAAGAAAAATCATTTCATTTGCTTGGCATGTGGGCATGGGAGGGCGTACTGATTGAGTTCTTGGATGCCGCAGAAAGAATTGCATCTGGGATCGATCCTCGATAACGATTGAATTATTTCCAAGGCGGACCAGACAACTGGCCGCCTTTTCTTTTTATTTCCTATACGCCTTATATTGCTTGAGGGCTGTTTTAAGATACTTTCCCGTATGTGATTTATCATTGTTTGCAACATCTTCCGGAGTTCCCTTTGCAACAACCTGTCCCCCACCTGAACCACCCTCAGGACCAATATCAATAATATAATCAGCGGATTTGATGATGTCCATGTTGTGTTCAATCACCACCACCGTATTCCCCTTATTCACCAGTTTTTGCAAAATCTCAATCAATTTTTTTACATCCTCATAATGCAAACCAATCGTCGGCTCATCTAAAAGATAAATTGTTTTTTGCAAATGCGGACGATACAACTCGCTAGATATTTTCACTCGTTGTGCCTCACCACCCGATAATGTCGTAGCAGACTGTCCTAGTTCCAAGTAACCCAACCCAACCTCATTCAATGTTTTCAACCTGTCAGCAATAGATGGAATATCCTCAAAAAACTTGAGGGCTTCCTCTACGGTCATTTTTAATACATCATGGATATTTTTTTTCTTGTACGTAACATCCAGAGTTTCTTTCATGAACCGCTTGCCTTTACATACATCACAGGGCACGTACACTGTCGGCAAAAAATGCATTTCAACCTCTATTTCTCCATTACCCTGACAGGTTTCGCATCGCCCACCTTTTACGTTAAATGAAAAACGATTTGACTTCCATCCGCGAGCACGCGCCTCTGCTGTTTCTGCAAATAAATCACGGATAAATGTCCATGCACCGGTATATGTTGCAGGGTTAGATCGCGGTGTGCGACCAATAGGAGATTGATCAATTAAAATGGTTCGGCCTAAATATTCTGAACCAGTGAAAGATTTACAATTAAAAACTTGTGCCGAGCGGTATCGCCTATCAAAACGCGCCTGTAGGTTTTTGTGTAATATCTCGTATACAAATGATGACTTGCCTGAGCCAGACACACCAGTAACCACATTCAACTTACCGAGTGGCACATCTATATTCATGTTCTTGATATTAAAAATCTTGCCACCGCGAATCTGCAACTCACCATGAGGTGTTGTACGACGTTCCTCTGGAACTTCCACCACTTTATCCCCCCGCAAATAGTCCAGCGTTAATGAACCAGAAACATTTTTCTTGGCAGTTAATAGTTCCTCCAAATACCCAGATACAACAACGTCACCACCATGCACACCAGCCCCTGGTCCAATATCAACAATATAATCTGATGCAAATATCGTATCCTCATCATGTTCCACCACAATAATAGTATTTCCAAGATTTCGGAGGTTAATCAAAGTTTTAATCAGTCGATCATTGTCCCGTGAATGTAGTCCGATTGTTGGCTCATCCAACACATACAATGCACCAACCAAACCAGAGCCAAGTTGGCTTGCGAGACGAATACGTTGTGCCTCACCACCAGAAAGTGTATGTGCTCGACGGTTAAGCGATAAATACTCAATGCCAACATTAACCATGAACTCTAGTCGCGCTTCAATTTCTTTCATCACTACCTTTGAGATATTTTTTTCTCGTTCAGTTAGTTTAAGTTCAATGAAAAAATCATATGCATCTTTAATAGACAGTGCCGTTAAGTCAACAATGTTTTTCCCACCAATAAGCACATGCAACGCCTCTTCTCGCAATCGCGCGCCATTACATTTCGGACACACCTCATTACCAAAAAAATGCCGAGTTCCCAAACCATTACATTCAGGACAGGCGCCATATGGAGAGTTAAATGAAAACAGTCGGGGTTCTATTTCTGGATATGAATACCCATCCTTTGGACAAGACAACGTTGATGACATGAAAAACTCCTGTGGCTCATATCCTTTTTTATTTTCTTCCGCAACATCACGGAACAAAATCCTCACCTGCCCCTCTGATTCAAGCAGTGCTTTCTCTAGGTCTTCTGCTAGACGTTCTTCTGTTGATTTTGGATCAGATTTGAAATCTGCGAGCGAAATACTATCTACCAACACATCAATACTATGTCGCTGAGTTTTGGACAACACGATTTGTTCACGAAGTGACTTACGTTCACCATCAATCCGAACATATGAATATCCTTTACCGAGTAAATCGTATAGCAACTGATAGTATTCGCCTTTTCTGCCTTTAACCACTGGTGCA
>JAUPVF010000014.1 GCA_030917185.1 Patescibacteria group bacterium | reverse complement strand
ATTTTTTTAAGGTTTCGTTTGGGGATACAACCCTAGCGATTAACCCTATTTCCAAGGATTCAAAAATAAAAAGTACTCGGTTTGGAAGCGACATCACACTTATTTCTCTCAACAACAGTCCAGAACACAACGGAAGCGATGTGACATCACGAGGAGACAAAGAATCTTTTGTCATTAATGGCCCCGGTGAATACGAGGTGCAAGGTATTTTCATAAAAGGGTTTCTATCTACGTCTCACTATGGCGGGTCCGATCGTATCAACACTATATATACAGTAAATATGGAGGGAATAAATCTTTGTTTCCTCGGAGCATTGGGTGAAGAAAAAATTTCTGCACAAACCAAAGAGGCGATTGATGGTATTGATATTTTATTTGTACCGATTGGTGGTGATGGTGTATTAGATCCTGCAGTGGCACATAAACTAGCAGTCCAATTTGAACCAAAACTAATCATTCCGTGTCATTACGGCGATATTGGTGTGGGGAATGCTCTCAAAACATTTTTGAAAGAAGCAGGCGAGGAGACCGTTAAACCAATTGATAAACTGACTATCAAGAAAAAAGATCTAGAAGGCAAGGAGGGTGATGTTGTTGTTCTTGAATCAAGTATATAAATGATTGAATTTTTAGACAAATTACGGGAAAAGCCGGTGCGAGTACGCAAGCAAATCGCATTTCTGTTTTCTCTGTGTATTGTTGGAATTATCTTTGTCATTTGGTTGTCAGTCTGGTATCCCGATATGCGAGACAATGCTCGCATTCAGGCGCGGGTATCTAGCGCTGAACCAAGTCCACTCTCATCATTTATGAGCACTGTTTCTAATGGTGTTGGTAGTTTATCTGACAACATTGATTCATTCAAAAAAACATCAGCGGAGTTGTTGAACAAACCATCGCATTTTACTGCTACAGGAACACCTGTGACGACCGAGCCAGAGCAATAACTGGAAGCCCGTAGTTGATGGTATTTTGTCTCCTTGTTTCTTTGAATTATGTATTGAGATATGATATAATACCCCTATAATTTTATGGCAAAAAAAGACTCAGAACCGATTATTCCAGAACGTGTCAGTGTGATTTCTCAGGAAATTACCGATGAAATGAAAACCTCTTTCATTGACTATGCGATGTCAGTTATTACTGACCGTGCATTGCCCAATGTTCGTGATGGTTTGAAGCCAGTACATCGTCGTATTTTGTATGCGATGAATGAAATGGGTTTGACTGCTGGTGCCAAAACTCGTAAATCAGCAGCAGTGGTTGGAGAGGTGCTTGGTAACTACCACCCACACGGTGACGTGGCGGTGTATGACTCTATGGTTAAAATGGCGCAGGACTTTACCATGCGATCTCCGCTCATTGTTGGTCAGGGTAACTTTGGGTCTATTGACGGTGACTCTCCAGCAGCGATGCGTTATACCGAAGCCAAAATGTCCAAATTGGCATCTGAATTATTGCGTGATATCGATAAAGACACAGTTGATTTTGGTCCAAACTATGATGGTACGCGCAAAGAACCAAAAGTTTTGCCAACTGCAGTTCCTAATCTCTTGTTAAACGGTACGCTCGGTATTGCTGTTGGTATGGCTACTAACATCCCTCCACATAACTTAGGGGAAGTGATGGATGCTGTCTCACATCTCGTGGACAACGCTGATGCAACAACAGAAGACTTACTTCAATTTGTAAAAGGTCCGGATTTCCCAGTCGGAGGAGTTGCTTTTAACCAAAAAGACATTACGCATGCGTATGCAACAGGTAAGGGTGGTGTTGTAGTGCGTGGTGTTGCTGAAATCGTAGAAAGCAAGGCGGGTCAATTTCAAATTGTTATCACATCCATTCCATTTCGTGTAAACAAGGCCGATTTGATTATGAAAATTGCAGGATTGGTGCGTGATAAAAAAATTGACGGTATCAAAGCAATGCGTGATGAGTCTGCCAAGGATATTCGTATTGTGATTGATCTAAAAGGAGGTAGTCATCCACAAAATATTCTCAACTTTTTGTACAAACACACTCAACTAGAGGATACATTCCATTACAATATGGTGGCACTGGTCAATGGTGTACCGGAAACATTGTCACTCAAAAGTATTTTAGAGGAGTTCATATTGCATCGTAAGGAGGTTATTCGCAGACGAACAGAATTTGATCTGAAAAAAGCGCTAGAACGTGAACATATTTTGCTTGGTCTGAAAAAAGCCCTTGATCATATCGATCAAATCATCAAACTCATCCGAGCATCCAAAGACACTCCAGAGGCGCATAAAAACCTGATGAAAGAGTTTAAGTTTTCTGCTATCCAAGCAACGGCTATTTTGGAAATGAAACTTCAGCGACTGGCTGGTTTGGAGCGCAAGAAAATAGAGGATGAATTGAAATCCGTCCAGGAACTCATTGCTACATTGAAAGCGATTTTGGCAAATCCAAAAAAGATTCTGGCGATTATTAAAGATGAATCAGCAGAGATAAAAGAAAAGTTTAGTAATGAGCGTCGTACTAAAATTATTAAAGGTGGTGCGCAGATATTGTCTGTTGAAGACCTTATTCCTGATGAAGAAAATGCACTGGTGTTGACCGCGGGTGGGTATATTAAACGAACTCATCCAGACGAGTTTAGAAAACAAAAACGTGGAGGAGTTGGTGTTGTTGATTTGGATACCAAAGAAGAAGACTTCGTGACTCATTTATTGATTGCTTCAACACACAGCGATTTACTCTTTTTCACCAACAAAGGCAAGGCGTATCAGACTAAAATGTATGATATTCCAGAAGGTCGTCGAGCAACACGAGGTAAGTCTGTGATGAACTTTTTACCGCTATCTGATGGGGAGAGTGTTACTTCAATTTTGCCAATGCCAAAAGAAGTCAAAAAATCAGATGCATCACTCATGATGGTAACCAAACAAGGTGTTGCCAAAAAATGTAGCGCATCAAGTTTTCATGATGTACGTATTTCCGGTATTATCGCCATCAAACTAGATGACAAAGATGAATTAGTTTCTGCATCGTTTGTAAATAAAAAAGACACCATGATT
>JAUPVF010000013.1 GCA_030917185.1 Patescibacteria group bacterium | reverse complement strand
GATGATATATCACCCTGTTTTATCATCATAATCATCTGTGCAAAGCCCTCTGGAGTCATTTTCCCATAAGAAAACTCTGCTCCTACCCCCTTGGAAAGCCCTATAAGGTCTGAGGTGATGTAATTTGAGGTAGTTTTGACCAGATCCTTATCTTGCTTATTTTCATCTGAAATTTTTGATATAACAGACTCAAAAAAAGCCCCCACATCACGATTTGTAATATATACCTCAATATCTTCTGGCTTGAGACCAAATTTTTCTACAAAACGAATACGTTTTTGTGCAGGAATTTCAGGCATATTAGTTACCAATACCCCCCTCTCTAATTCAGGTATCTCGGATAAAACTAATTTTGGTAGGTCTGGTTCAGGAAAATATCTGTAATCATGAGCATTTTCTTTGGATCGTTGTGAAAATGTTACTCCTTTGTTTTCATCCCACCCACGGGTCTCCTGGGCAACGCTTTCCCCTTTTTCTAGCAATGCAACCTGCCGAGTATACTCGTATTCAATCGCTTTGCCTGCCGCACGAAATGAATTTATATTTTTTACTTCTACTTTTGTACCAAATTTTTCTGTATTAGAAACAGAGATATTAACCTCAACACGCATTTCGCCTTTTTCCATATTGGCATTAGAAACATCAAGATACTGCAATAGTAACTGTAATTCTTTAGCAAAATTCATTGCTTGTTCACTAGAATGAATGACTGGCTCTGTTACCAATTCCATGAGTGGAACTCCGGCACGATTAAAATCAACCAAACTGACTCCAAGCAAATCGTCCTCTTTACCCGGAATATTTTTTGCCTCAGGATGAGTAGAACGCGCAGTATCTTCTTCTAAATGAATACGAGTAATATCCACACCAGCAAGTGATCCGCCAGAAACAAGTGGATATTTATATTGGCTAATCTGATAACCTTTTGGAATATCTGGATAAAAATAATTCTTACGATCAAACTCAGTAAAATCAGCAAGCGTACTACCAAGGGCAGTACCGACAAGCAATACTTTGCGTACTGCTTCTTTGTTTATGACGGGTAATGTCCCTGGATGTCCCATGCAGATAGGACAAACATATACGTTTGGAGTTTTTTCATCATTGGCATTGTGGTCAATAGACGCGTTTGCACACCCACAAAACATCTTACTGCGAGTTTTTAATTCAGCGTGTATTTCCAAACCAATGGTCATGCGATATTCCGACATAACCCCATATTACATACTTTTGAGAATTTTGACCAGTTCATCTGACACATTTTTCAATAAGAGATCATCAATGACAGATACTGTTAGTATTTTTTTATTAAGTTTTGAGAGGATTTTAACCCGCTCTTCCAACACTTTTTTGTCAATTAAATCAGTTTTTGTAAGTAGTATTACCTCTGTTTTTTGTGCTAACTCATCGTTATATTTGGATAACTCATTTCTTATCGTGTGATATGTATCTAACACATCTTCGTGTTCGCAAGAAATACAGTGTACGAGCATTTTAGTACGGGCAATATGACGCAGAAACTTATGTCCTAACCCCTTACCTTCTGATGCTCCTTCAATCAGTCCTGGTATATCAGCAATAATGTATCCATACAATGACCCCAGATTTGGAGTAAGTGTTGTAAATTGGTAGTTACCAATTTTTGCCTTACTAGCAGTAATAGAGTTTAATAAACTTGACTTACCTGCGTTTGGCAACCCTACTAAACCTATATCAACCATCATACGTAATTCAACAAAAAAGACACCACCTTGGCCATTTTTACCAGAAGTTGATTCTTGGGGACGAATATTTGTTGAACTCTTGAAATGATCATTCCCATACCCACCTCGTCCCCCTTTCAAAAAGAAAATGGGTTCTTCTGACAACACCTCAACTTCTTCGCCCGTATCAGTATTTTTAACCACACTACCAAGAGGCAACTCTAGAACGAGATCGTTGCCGTTTGCCCCGTGCATACAATTTCCCTTACCACTTTCCCCATGTCCAGCAGAGAAATCTTTGACGAATCTATACGTAGACAACCGTCCAATATCACGAATACCCCGAAGATAGACATCTCCCCCGTTACCGCCATCACCACCACCTGGACCAGCATGGTCAATACCCTTCTCATGCATCCATGAGACAATTCCATCACCACCGTTACCGGCACATATATTTAGTGTAATTTCATCTATAAACATATCATTTACTTTACATGAAAATGAATAAAATACAATTCAAAAAAAATAAAGAAAAAATGATCATAAAAATAAAAATCCCTGTCGGGATTTTTATTACGTATTAAATTTTAATTTCTACTCTTATGCATTCAATGCGAGTTGCGCAATCTGGAATGCAGCTTCTCTTGTTTTTACAACCGTCAGAAAACGATTCCTATGTGAAAATAGTGACCCTTCAACTTTTGTTACCCTTTCTAAATCTTCACCTCTCTTACCAGCCCACTCAAATGGAAATGCCTTGCGAGGCACGAACTCAAGTATCCCAACACCGTGAGGGTCAACACTGACCGTCTTCACTGACCATGTGTTGTCAATCCGTTTATTATAGATAACATATGTTGGTTCGGAAAATTGTGCCAATACTTCTTTCCATGGGAGGCGTTCATCTACTTCAATGATTCTTTTGTCTGGAGCACTCTGATATTTTTCATGAACCAATACCCTCCCCTCCACTTGATCACTTGCAACCTTTATCTGGCGAGATAATATCCATTGTGCATACCTCACCGTTTGTAAAAAAACTTTATCTATATCATCAAACTCTTTCCATGTTGGGAGAATAATGTATTTCAATTGGTTTAAGTCATATGGACGTAACCCAGCAACAGACTCTTTAATTATTTCAACACCATTATCATGTGCATCTATTGGCTGTACTAAAACTTTATTAACCACATCTGCAACTTCAGTATTATCACCACATAGTGTGTTCCCAAAATGTTTCCACACCAAACCGAATGATGAATATGGAATACCCTCACTCCCCTCACCCGCACCGCCAAACTGATGATGATCAAAACGATTAGTTGATGGGTCATATACACCCCCAACATCAACAACATAGTCCCCTGTATTGATTACCGCCTGCTCACGTGTACGAATAACTTCTATACTACTATTTTTTTCTAGTAGCAAACTCAGCGCAGCAACAGCAAAAACATCGTCCACATGGAACTTGGAGCTGTGGGTAACAATAGTAACTTTTTTCTTATCCATTAATCTTGCGTGCTTGATAGTATATAAGCTTCACACCAATCGAGTACACAAAGATTGTAAATGACATAAATGGAATGGTAATGTACCCAAACTCAGATACATAAATTTTTGAACAAGCGGCTCCGACAGCTGTACACCCTGAAATAGACACCGCGTTTATACCCCAATGTATAAGTGACTGGTAAAAGGCAACAAGACCGCCGATAACTGACATCGGCAATAAAT
>JAUPVF010000012.1 GCA_030917185.1 Patescibacteria group bacterium | reverse complement strand
CTCAACATCCTGTATGTTTTTTGCCAACATGTGCGTATATCCCTCACCACTATTAAAATCACGAAATTTCTGTCCTGTTTCCAAATAAAAAACTGGCTCATCTGGATATTTCTCAGCAACTTTTTGCATGAGTAATCCGGCTTGTGTTCCCTTTCCACAACCCGAACGTCCAATAAATACAAAAGTATATGGAGTAGTCATAAATATATACGTTAGTGTGTGATAGATACCAGTATATCAAATTGACACAAAAAAACCTCCTCGGAGGTCTTTTTGTTTTTATAAACGTTATCTAAAAATCTTAATATTCACGAATAGAAACCTGAGCATCTACTTTTTTAATGAGATCAATCACAACAGAAACCACGATAAGCAATCCTGTTCCTCCAATAGATAGTGCAGCAATACCAGTAATACCTTTCATAATCAAAGGCAAGACAGCAATCACACCAAGAAACAGCGCACCAACTAACGTAAGTCGAGTAAGAATTCGTGCAATATGTTCTGATGTTGATTTACCTGGGCGTACACCTGGAATAAATGCGCCATTTTTCTGTAAGTTTGTTGAAATTGCATCTGGATCAAATGTTACTGCGGTGTAGAAATAGGTAAATATAAATACCAATAAGAAATATGAGATCCCGTAGAACCAACTATTTGACAATAATGATAGCAAGAATGTTGCAACGGTTTTGATTGTCGCATTATCAATATTTTGCAAGAAACGAATTATCATTTGAGGAAAGAGAAGAATAGACATTGCAAAAATAATTGGAATAACACCCGCTTGGTTAATACGCAATGGTAGATATGTTGATGTTCCACCATATACTCGGTTACCCCGAACTTGTTTTGCATATGTAACTGGTATTGGGCGTTCTGCCTCGGTAATAATAACCACACCGATAATCACGATTGCTCCAACAACAATTGATGCAAGATATACAGGAATCTGTGATGGATCAAATATTGCACCAAGTTGTCCAATATATAACGGTAGTGCAGCAACGATACCAGAGAAAATAATGAGAGATACTCCGTTGCCTATACCATATTCAGTGATCAGCTCACCAATCCACATAAGCAAAACTGAACCCGCGGTGATAACGAGTAAGTTTGTTGCCAACGCAAGTGGAGAAAGTGCCCCCAAAACTTGCTGGTTTTGTAATAGTTTAATAAATGCAAATCCCTGAATAAGAGCAAGTGGTACTGTTAATAGTCGTCCATACTGGGCAAACTTGCGACGTCCTGCTTCCCCGTCCTCCTGGTACATTTCTTTTAATTTTGAGGACATGATTGTCAGCAATTGCATAATGATAGATCCAGTGATGTATGGACCAACACCAAGCATTACGATAGATAACTGTGATAAACCTCCTCCAGAAAAGATGTTAAGCAATCCGAAAAACTCGTTGTTACTGAAAAAACGATACAATGCCTCGTGATTAACACCAGGAACAGGAATAGCGGCAAGAACCCGGAACAATACTAATGCCCCGAGTGTGAAAAATATTCGCTTTCGCAAGATCGAATCTTGAAAGACGAGAAAAAATTTATTGAAAAAATTTGTCATAGATTTACTTTATAGTACCACCTGCCTTTTCTATCGCAAGTCGCGCTGATGCAGACACTTCACATGACTCGATGGTTACTTTTTTGTCTAATGTGCCTGTACCCAAGATTTTTACTTTAGCAATGTTATTTGCAATTAAACCCTTTGATTGTAATGTGAGAGGAGATACTGTATCCCCTGCAACGAAAGCAAGGTTAATATCACGCAGATTAACTGCAAATGCTTTAACCTGAACTGATGTGTTGAGGTTTTTGCCTCGTCCACGCATTTTAGGAATTCGTTTGATAAAATCTCTAATTTCTGGACGCTTTTTGTGACCAGCACGTGCATTCTGACCTTTTGTTCCTCGTCCTGATGTTTTACCACGCTGACCAGCACGACCGATTTGTCGTGTTTTCTTGTTTTTATGAGTTCGTTTGAGTGTGTGTAGTTGCATGGTCTTATTTTTTAGATGCTGACAATTGTGACAATGCCTTGATTGCTGCCTTAGCATTATTCAATGTGTTTTTACTTCGTGAAAATATCTTTGAACTAACTTCTTTTACGCCAGCCAATTCAAGAACGGTACGTACAGAACTACCAGCCAAAATACCTTTACCAGGAGCTTTCATGATAACAACTCGTGATGCAGAATATTTTGCAGATACTTCGTGTGGAATAGAACCATTTTTTGTCATACGAACAGTAATCATGTGTTTTTTAGCATCACGTACTGCTTTATCAATTGCAACAGGAGTATCACCTGCCTTTCCCTGTCCAACACCAACGCGTCCTTTGTGATCACCAATAACAACAGCAACAGAAAAACTAAATCGTCGTCCTCCAGTTACCACACGAGTCACACGTCTCAAACTCACGATTTTCTGATCAAACTCAGGTTTAATACGTGCCTCTCGTCGAGGTGCAGGTTTTCGAGTGTTGCGTCTGAAATCTCGAGGTGCAGGTGTACTTGCTGTCACTCCCGTGGCAACTGATTGTACTTCTTCTTTTTTAATTTCTTCTGTTTCCATAATGTTTTATTTATATTCCGAGAAACCTAGAATAGTAATCCCCCCTCTCGTGCGCCTTCGGCCAATGCTTTCACGCATCCAGTGTATGCAAACCCCCCTCGATCAAACACTATTCGTTCAACCTTTTTTGCTTTTGCTGAAGTTGCGATTGCCTTGCCGACCAAAACTGATTTCTCTAACAAACTTTTACCAGATACATTTTTTGAATGTGCTGATGCAAGAGTGATTGCTTTTTCATCATCAATCAACTGAGCAGAAATATGTTTGTTTGACTTAAATACAGATAGTCGTGGTTTGAGGGCTGTACCAAACACACGTGTACGAATTCGTGCATGTCGTCGGATTCTCTGTTCTTTGTTTTGTAATATCTTTGTCATTGTTTTATTTTATCAGAAAATATTATGCAGTTTTCTTGCCCTGTTTTCGTTTAACGACCTCAAACTCACCTCGAATACCTTTACCTTTATATGGTTCAGGTTTCTTCAATGAACGTATTTTTGCTGCGAAAGCACCGACATCTTCTGTATTAATTCCTGTTATAGTTAGTACGTTTTTTTCTGCGGTTACTTTCAATGTTGTTGGTATTTCAACATGTACTGGATGAGAAAACCCAAGTGCCAATACGAGTTGATTGCCTTTGACTTCTGATTTGTATCCAATACCTTCAATGATTAATTTTTTAACAAACGGAGTATGAACACCTGTCACCATATTAATAATATGTGATGCGTATGTCCCCCACAATGCTCGGTTAGCGATTGTTTCTTTAACTGGAAGGAGTGTGATCTGTTCTGGGGTAATAGTGATTGTAACCTCTGGTTTTATATGTCGTGAAAGTGATCCATGAGGACCCGTCACAGTCAAAAGACCGTTCACCAATGTGACTTCTGTTTTTGCTGGAATCGCTATTATTTTTTTTCCTATTCGTGACATATGTTTTATATTATGCAATTACCACATCTTAAAAAGTGCTTCACCTCCAACCTTTTCTGTTCGTGCATTTTTGTCTGTCATAATCCCCTGTGGTGTAGACAATACCAATACGCCATATCCGTTTTTAACTGGGCGAATATCTTTGGCTTGCATGTATATTCGTTTTGATGTTTTTGACACTCGTGCAACACCATGGATTTTTGCTTCACCATTTGGGTACAACAATCCAACATCAATGTATTTAACTATTTTTTTCCCCTTCTTTCCAAATGATTTGATAAATCCTTCTTTCAATAACACATCAAGAATGGCAAGTTTTAATTTTGAGTACGGCAAAATGACAGATTCTTTTTTTGAATCTGATGCATTTTTTATTCTGATAATCATGTCTGCAATTGGATCGTTCATATGATGTGTATTATATCGTGGCAGTATTCCCCATGGAACTTGCGACGACGATTTGTTATTTTACCAAGATGATTTTTTAACGCCTGGAATTTTACCTTCATTAGCAAGTTCACGAAAACAGATTCGGCAGAGACCAAAATCTCGCATAAAACCGTGTTTTCGTCCGCATTTGAAACATCGGTTAACAGCCCGAGTTTGAAACTTTGGTGTTTTTGCTGCCCGTGCTTTTACTGATGTTTTTGCCATAATAATTTTTATAAAACTTGAGGGTTATACTAACAAGAACGGGACCCTCTGTCAATCTATCTTTTCTTTTCAACAACTTCGTCCTTTTTGAATGGAAAACCAAGGTGTGTCAGAAATGCCAATGTTTCCTTTTTGTTCTTTACATTGGTTACCACAGTGATAGCAAGACCGAATATGTCTTTTAATTCTTCGTCCCCTGTTTCTGGGAAAATACTGTGTTCTTTTATACCAAGTGTGTAATTGCCCATCGCATCCACACCTTTTGAAGAAATACCACGGAAGTCTTTTGTTCGAGGAAGTGCTATGTTAATCAATCGATCAAGAAAATCATACATGTGTTGACCACGGAGTGTTACTTGGAGTCCAACAGGGTCTCCTTCACGCACCTTGAAAGCAGCCACTGACTGCTTTGCACCTTTTTTAACAGGTCGCTGGCCAGTAATACGTGTCACTCGATCAAATGCAAGATCAATTTTCTTTTTATCCTTGAATGATCCGACTCCAGCAGAAACAACAACCTTTTCTATTTTAGGTGCCTGCATTTTGTTTGTATAACCAAAATCTTTTTTCAAAACTTCGTATGATTTTGATATTTTTTCTTTGATTGGTTCCATGATTTTTTATTTAGAATCTACTTTTCGTACATTAGAAGCATGAATTGGCATTGTTTTATCAATGATTTGTCCTTTCTCACCACTTTTTCGTGCCTTGGTATGCGCTTTAACCACATGCACACCAGAAACAATAACTTTGTTTTCTTTTGGAAATGCTTTCACAACAGAACCAGTTTTACCCTTGTCCTTTCCGGAGAGCACTATTACTTTGTCGTCTTTTTTTATATGCATGATTTTATATTTATATTTGGCGCACTTCTTCGTTGTCAGCTCCGGTTGCTCCACACAAATCTAAAATAAAATTAAACTTACACGACCTCCGGGGCTAAACTGATAATTTTTTGGTATCCTACCTCACCGATTTCTCGAGGGATTGGACCGAAAACACGACCAGCAACTGGTTCCTTTTTTTCTTTTTGTACAATCACAACTGCATTTTCATCAAACCGAATATATGAACCGTCTTTACGTCGGAATGGTGCTTTTTGTCGAACGACAACGGCATACAATACGTCTTTTTTCTTTGCGGTTTTTCGTGGCTGAGCTTTTTGTACAGACAATACAACCATCTCGCCAATACGAGCGTATCGCTTCTTTGAACTACCCAACACCTTGAACACTCGTCCTACGAGAGCACCTGTGTTGTCAGCTATTTTAACTATTGATTGTGGCTGTATCATGTGGGTTTATATAATTCTAAAGTGTTTATCTTTTGAAATCGGTGCACATTCTTCTATAATCACAGTATCCCCGATTGACTTGGTGTTTCCAGCGTCATGTGCCTTGAATTTTTTATCATGTGAAATAAACTTGCCGTATTTTGGATGTTTTACAAATCGACTGACCTCAACAACTACTGTGTCTTTCATTTTGTTTGATACCACTACACCAGTCAATTGTTTTCCCTGTGATTGTGTATTCATATTTTTTTGTGCCTGTGACGTTTTTTCCATAGTATTATGCATTATGTTGTGCACGGAGGAATGTTTTAATGCGTGCAATGTCTTTTTTCAATACCGCACCTTCTTTTACATTACGAACATTACTACCAGCAACTCCAAATCGAAATGCCTGCAATGCTTTTTCTTTCTCTGTTATCAGGGCATTAAGTTCTGTCGTATTTTTTTGTTTAATTTCTTTTGTGTTCATGATGTGTAGGAATTAACGTGCAACAATTTTGGTTTTCAATGGCAATTTTGTGCCCGCTTTCCGCAATGCTTCTTTTGCAACGGCCTCTGCAACGCCATCAACTTCAAAAAGTATTCGTCCTGGTTTAACTGGAGCATGATACCCCGCAAGATCACCCTTTCCTTTACCCAACTTTACTTCGGCTGGTTTTGATGTGTATGGCATATCTGGGAAAATACGAATCCATATTTTTCCAGTCTTACCGGTTGTACGAGACAACACCTTTCGAGCAGCTTCAATTTGATTTGAACGAATACGCGCACCCTCAGCTGCTTTCAAAGCAAACGAACCGAAAGCAACAGTAATACCACGTGTTGCAACACCAACTTTTTCAGCGTTTTTGCGCATTGTGTGCCACTTTCTATATTTTACTTTTTTAGGAATTAACATGGCAGTATATTATTTATTGAAAATCTCTCCGCGATAAATCCAAACCTTTATACCAATACCTCCGTATGGCAATCGTGCTTCGTATTTAACAAAATCAACGTCTGCTCGGAATGTCTGTAATGGAATTCGTCCTCGTTTCATTTTTTCCTGACGAGCCATTGACGCTCCACCCAATCGTCCCGATAGTTCAACTTTTACACCTTGAACATCTCTGTTCGCCATAACTTTTTCTACAACTGACTTAACCACTCGTCTGAATGGCAATCGTTTTTCCAAACCATCAGCAATCATTTGTGCAACAATAGATGCATTTGATTCTGGTGATTTGACTTCTTTGATATCAATTTTGACTTCTCCACCAGCAGACAGTTTATTTTTAGCAATAAAAGACATAATGTCTTCTCGCAATTTTGTTGCACCTTCACCATTGCGACCAATGATCATACCAGGTCGTGAAGTTTCAACAATAACACGAAGGATTTTTTCTCCTCGCTCCATTTCTATATTACTGACATACTGACCACGAAATCGCTTTTCCAAGTATTCTCGTAACAATACATCACTTTTAAGAAACTCTTTGTATTTATTTTTCACGCCAAACCATCGAGATTTCCAATCTCTAATGATTCCTAGTCTATGTGAATATGGGTGAACGGTATGAGTCATGATAATTATTTAGTTTTAGCTTTAACTGTCTTTTTTGCTTTTGGAGCGGTTTTTGTTTCAGCCACTACAGACACTTCTTTTGCTACCTTTGTCTTTTTCTTTACATCTGCTTCTGCTAATTCAACAAATACAGATGATGTTCGTTTTCTGATCGGATGAGCACTTCCCCGTGCAGCAGGTATTCGACGATACATTATTTTACCAGGATTAACGGTAATTGTTTTAACGATTAATGCCTCTGTTGGAATGTCCAATGTGCGAGCATTAGCAAGTGCTGATGAAATCAATGTTCGGATTGGCAATGATGCTCGCTTTTCAACAAACTGTAGATTGGTCAATACGTCAGCAACTTTTTTGCCTCGTATCAAATTGGCAACAACACGCATTTTGCGTGGTGATTGTCTAAAATTTGAAAGTGTTGCGTGTGCTGTTGCCATGATAAATTATTATTTTTTGGTTTCTGTTGAAGCTTTAGCTGCTTTTGCGGCACTCAATTCAGATTCTTTCTTTTTCTGCTCTAACTCTTTCTGCATTTTACCACCGTGTTTAACGAATTTTCGTGTTGGAGAAAACTCACCCAATCGGTGTCCAACCATGTCTTCTGACACCAATACCTCAATATGGGTTTTGCCATTATGAACACCAAAATTAAACCCAACCATTTCAGGAGCGATAACACAGGCACGTGACCAGGTTTTAATAACCCCAGATGTACTTGGTTTTTTACCTTCAATTTTCTTAAGTAGACGTTCGTCTACATATGGTCCTTTTTTTGATGATCGTGTCATATTTTTTCAAAAGAAAAAACGCTCTTTGTTGGAGGTATTTTAATCTACCCAGAACAAAATGTGTATAAGAGATATAACTCTTACGTGCGCTCCATACTATACAAAATGCATTAAAATGTCAAATAAAAAGCCGGGGCGCTAGGCACCCCGGTGTTCATCGATATCCTGGATTACGATCCGGGCGTGTTCCCAAACCCAGCCACACAGAGCAACGACCAGATACGTGCCAAAAAATACAATGAGCGGATTCACCTCTAACCCGTTCATGAGATTGCCCCACACCCAAACGAACACAGTACACGCCACCGCAACCAAACCTGCGACGACGAGAATCTCAATATGTCGTACAGGATTATGATGGTTTTGCGCCATCATTTCCTCGTCTCGACTTGTGTTCATGAAAAATACCTCCATGTACAGGATATTCCCAACTCTGTAAAAAGTAAATGGCCGAGGGTGTTGTCCCCCGGCCACATTGTCACGCTGTAACCAACTGTTTGTTGGTATCCTCGACACTTTCATACCCAAGATACGAGAGTGTTGTTTGTGCCAACCCATCATAATGCGATAGTCCAATAAACACAACGGCAACCCGATCGGGTGCGTGTGTTCGAAGACACTCACACATATCAAAATGAACTCTTGCTTGCTCAGACAAGGTACCCCGAAAAATGAACACTGAGCAAGATGTAATGTGTACATCCGCCTCAAACGACAAACGTACAACAGCATACATTCTCATATAACCCTCCCGCCCACACAATAACACTAAATATATACAAAAGTCAATAGTTATTGCAAAATATAAAAAATCACCCCGAGCGGGGTGATTTTTTATTTCTATTTTCTCTTGCCTACCTTTCGGCGAGATACGATGAATTTGTTTGAGTATTTCTTTGGGGTTCGAGACTTCTGACCCTTTCCTGTTGGCTTGCCGTAGACTGAAATTGCTCGTCGACGTCCTCTTCCCTGTCGTCCTTCACCACCACCATGTGGGTGATCCACTGGGTTCTGTGCAGTACCGCGAACTGTTGGACGAATTCCCAACCATCGTGACCGGCCGGCTTTACCTAGGTTAACCAATCGGTTTTCTTCATTTCCGACTTCACCAATTGATGCCCATGCAGTGTCTTTGACCTTGCGAACTTCAGATGATGGCATTTTCAAATCAACATATCCAGCATCCTTAGCAACTACCTCAACAAAGTTTCCTGCTGATCGAGCGATTTTTGCTCCACCTTGTGGCTTTACCTCAACATTGTACACAAATGTACCCACTGTGATGTTACGGAGTGGCAATCGGTTACCAACTTTCATATCAGCGTTTTCAGCAGTCACACACACATCACCAACTTTGATTGATTTTGGAATGAGTACATATCGTTTCTCACCATCTTTATACTGAGCAAGACCAATAAATCCTGATCGGTTTGGATCATACTCTACTGTTTTGATTGTATATGGGATATTTATTTTGTTGTATCTAAAATCAACATCTCGGAACAATCGCTTGTGTCCGCCTCCTTTGTGTCGAGTAGTTACTTTGCCTTGGTTGTTACGACCAACTGATCGTTTGAATCCTTTTGTTAAAGATTTCACTGGATCGCCAGTAGTCAATATACTGCCATATGAGATGGTAGTCATTCCTCGTCGTGATGCTGATGTTGGTTTATATCGCTTCATATATTTATATTATCTCTATCTTTTCACCTTTTTTGAGGTAAACATATGCTTTTTTGTATCCAGATTTGACACCTCGTTTCCCTCGAGTGAACACGTTTTTTGCAGGAATGGTGACTGTTGAAACTTTAACTGGAGCAACGTTGTATTTTGCCTTAAATGCTTTCTCAATAAGAGTTTTTGTAGCAGTTGGAGCCACTTCAAACACATACACTGAAGACTCTGACGATACAGTCGCCTTTTCGGTAATGTGTGGATGCTTCAAAATGTTATGTAAATCTGTTGTCATGGTGAGTTAATTATTTTGTTGCAGTCTTTTTAGTTGCCTCTAATTTACCCGCAATCTGAGGCAAACCTGTTTCAGGATTAGCAACAATGAGGTATTTGTACTGTAACAAATCCAAAGGATTCATGTTACGGATTTCATCAACAAACATTGTGTTGAAATTACTGAAACTTCGTTCCACTGCCATATCTTTAGCAGGAATAGTGATATATACAGAATTTTTCTTTTTTGAAACCAAATCATTAAAACCATCAATTTTTGAAAGAGAAACAAGTACATTCTTTGCTTCTTTTGTTTTTGGTTCTGTAAATGACAACTTATCAACAAACATTATCTGACCTTTTTTGTATTTTGCTGAGAGGATCATGTAAAGTGCCTTCGCCTTCATTTTTTTGTTTACCTTTCTGGTGTAGTCTTTGTCATTTCGTGGACCATGAGTCACACCTCCACCAACCCAAATCGGTGATCGTGTTGAACCGTGTCGCGCACGACCTGTTCCCTTTTGTCTCCATGGTTTTTTACCACCACCACTTACTTCTCCCCTGTTTTTAGTATGGGCAACAGGTGTCCGCTGTGATGACATAAGAGATGTGGCAACCTGATGAACCAAATCCGCATTCCATGACAATCCAAAAACATTTTCTGGAAGAGTGATCTTCTTTGATTCTTTACCTGTATTAGAATACACGACTGCTTCCATAGAAATAGGTGCTTTTGCTTTAGCCGATTTTACAATTTTCGTATTTTTCTTTGTTTCTGTTACCTCCATAGTTTTGTATTAAAATTATCCCTTGATTTCCACAACTGTTCCACGTCGGCCTGCAATAGCACCGCGAATGAACATTTCCCCTGTTTCTGGTTTAACAGCAACAATAGTTAAATTTTTTGTTGTGATACGATCACTACCCATACGGCCTGCCATTCGCTTGCCTTTAGCAACACGTCCTCCGTCTCGTCCTGCACCACCAATAGAACCTGGTTCTCGTTCAGAGTGTTTCTGTCCGTGTGACCGTGGTCCACCATGGAATCCATGTCGGTGAACAACACCTTGGAAACCTTTTCCTTTTGAAACTGATGAGACAGTAACTGTATCCCCTGCTGCAAATGTAGAAATATCAATAGCATCACCAACAGCCATTGTAGAATCTCCTTCAACTCGGAACTCTTTGGTGTGCATGTAGTTTAGACCCTTCAAATGTCCTGTCTGAGGTTTGTTTATATTTTTTGCTTTTCGTTCACCAAAACCAACCTGGACTGCTGTATAACCATCTGTAGCAACGTTTTTAACCTGAGTCACAGTCATAGGACCGACTTTCAAGACGGTTACTGGATGAACAATACCCGCTTCATCAAAGATTTGGGTCATATTCTGTTTTGTTCCAAGGATAAACTTCATAGTATTGCAAATAAAAATGCCGATATGGCGATTTGCACATACTAGCAGATATCATTTTTTATTTCAAGTCCCTACAAAGTATTTACATATAAAACAAAAGCCCCCGGAACGCTCCGGGGGCTACCATTATTTATCATTCTCCACAATAACCTCCTCGGTACGTCTGGGTCGAGGGGTCCGAATCCTCCATGTGAATGGTGAAATCACCATGCAAAAAAGAATAATCAACGCTACAGCACCCAATAATCCCAATCCCGAAAGAAACATAACCGAATCACCTCCTACGTAATTATATCACTATTTTATAAAAAATCAAAACAAAAACCACCCTTATTCAGGGTGGTTTTTGTTATTTTTTATTAGATGATTAGATAATCTTTACATCAATGTTAACTCCAGACGGAAGAGACATATTGGTCAGTGCTTCCATGATTTTTGCACTTGGGTTAAGAATATCAATGACTCGTTTGTGAATACGCATCTCAAATTGTTCTCGGGCATTTTTGAATACAAACGATGCTCGGTTAACTGTATATTTTTTAATCTCTGTAGGTAGTGGTATTGGACCCAATACTTTTGCATCATAACGAAGTGCTGTATCAATAATCTGTTTTACAGACAAATCAAGGATTTTGTATTCGTATGCGCGAACTCGGATACGCAACTTAGAAATCACGTCTGGTTTTGATGTGGTCTTTACTGCTTTCTTAGCAACTGCCTTTTTTGTTGTTTCTTTTGTGGGCATATGTTTATTTCAGAAATACTAACAGATATTGAAATATTTTGCAACCACCATCTTAATCTACCCCAACAAAAAACCGCCAGAAGGCGGTTTTTTGATTTGAGTTTTTAATTACAAAACTCGGATTGAAATACTATAAAAATTTCATAATTTGTCCAAGGTCGCTTATAAAATCTGAATCATAATTCGAGCCTGCCTGAGTGCGCAGGTGAGAATTATGTGAGGATTTTAGAAGATGAGATTGGGAAAATTTGGAATTTTTATTAGGCTACGATTTTGGTAACAACCCCGGCGCCAACAGTTCTCCCTCCCTCTCGAATAGCAAACTTTGTTTTGTCTTCAAGTGCAACTGGGGCTACCAATTTAACTTTGAAAGTAACAGTATCTCCTGGCATAACCATTTCAACACCTTCGTTCAATGTCACATCACCTGTAACATCTGTTGTTCGGATGTAGAACTGTGGTTTATACCCTGAGAAGAACGGTGTATGTCGTCCACCTTCCTCTTTCTTCAAAATGTATACCTCTGCTGTGAATTCTGTATGAGGAGTCACTGATTTTGGTTTTGCCAAAACCTGTCCTCGATGAATATCTTCTTTTTTCGCACCTCGGAGCAAAATACCTGCGTTATCCCCTGCCTGTCCTTGGCCAAGAGATTTGTTGAACATTTCAATACCAGTAACGGTATATTTCTGTGTATCTTTCAAACCGATACATTCAATTTCCTCTCCAACTTTAATAATACCTCGTTCAATACGACCGGTAACCACAGTACCTCGGCCTTCAATAGAGAAAATGTCTTCTACTGGCATAAGGAATGGCTTATCTAGGTCTCGTTCTGGAATTGGGAAATATGAGTCAAGAGCATTTGCAAGGTCAATAATTTTCTTTGCCCATTCATCATCATTGTTTGCTGACTCAAGTGCTTTAAGTGCTGAACCTCGGATAATAGGAGCTCCTGCACCATCAAAACCTTGTTTTGTGAGGAGTTCTCGAACTTCTTCCTCAACAAGATCAATAAGTTCTGCATCAGGCACCATGTCGCATTTGTTTAGAAATACGATGATCTTTGGCACACCCACTTGTTTTGCAAGCAACACGTGTTCTCGTGTCTGTGGCATCACACCATCAGTTGCTGCTACAACCAATACCGCACCGTCCATTTGAGCGGCACCAGTAATCATGTTTTTGATGTAATCGGCGTGACCTGGAGCGTCCACGTGTGCATAGTGACGTGTTGGTGTCTGGTATTCACTATGAGAAAGCGCGATGGTAATTCCTCGGGCTTTTTCTTCTGGCGCTGAGTCGATTTGATCAACACCCTTTACTGTTGCTGAATAGCCATTACCTGCCCGCTGTAAAACGGTCAAAATAGCTGCTGTTAATGTTGTCTTTCCATGGTCAACGTGACCAATTGTTCCCACGTTTACGTGTGGTTTTGAACGATCAAAATCTGTCATATTATTTTTATAATTAATTAATTTCTATACTAATTATGAGAGGATACTTCTCGAGAAAGCAAGTATGCTCCGACAACTAATACACACACTATTAAATCATCGCAAAAATACGATAATCATTATATTAGACAAAAACACAATAATAGTCAAGCATTTTAATACAAAAAACTCCCCAATGTTAGGGAGTTTTTTGTATTAATACCTATATATTTTCTATACTATCTACATGCGCTCACAACCAGACCACCGGTAGTATTGGTGAAAGAAGGTACTTTAGTCTGACCTCCAACATTTTCTACCCAGTAATAGTATGTGCCACCAGGGATTTTGGTTGTCCACCCATCAATATTCCCCCCAGTTGTTGCACTTGCATCATATGGGATGTTTGAAAGGATTTTCTGGGCTGAAGACAAGTTATTTGTGGTGCTTCTGTACAAATTCCATGCACTTGCACCATTTCTAAACCACCATACTGAAGCCATCCCGCAGGTGTTAGGAGTAACACCTCCACCGACACCATCTGGATCCCTAACTACTGTAGCAGTTGGTGTTGGATTTGTAGTAACAACCGGAGGAGTTACTGGCACAGGAGAAGATGGACTGGTTGGTATTGCTGAAACTGTGCCCCCAGTAACATCAAATGATGGACTAAATGCTGCACCACCCTGACCATTATATATTGTAATTCCCCTTTCTTGCCCAGCATAACTATAAAGAAAATCTGGGTCTGTGATGCGAATAATATATTTACCAGTTGATGCATCAGATGGAATAGCAAACGTGTAGTTAAAGAACCATGTGTTAAAGCCCTGAGCATCTGTAACCACCCGAGGAGCAGCATCTCGTACTATTGACCATACACGTTCAGGTGCTGAGTATGATTCAGATTCACATAACACATACAGAGAATATGCTTGATTTGAATTACGTGTACACCCATTACCTATTTTCAACAAATCAACATCAACTCTCTTGGTTCCACCATTGTTGAACATGTACCCTGACACCTGTATTTGCTTGCCCGGGGTAATTGGAGAAGGCATTCCTCCTGATGGATGAGGTTGTCCTGCCGCATAAGTAGCACTACCATCTGTAATCTTTACATCCAACGGAGCAACGGCATCTCCCTGAGTACCGAAAGATCTGAACAAAGCTTGACCCCCCTTCCATACAGCACCGGTGTCTGATTGAGTTACTTGTGATGTGTCGCATCCGCTTCCTTCCATCAAATTACATGACTGGGTATTTGAAAGTAACGAAAAGGCAGGACTGTCTGACCACACACCATTATCAGCAACTGCTCGTATCCTATACTGTACCGCAGGATCAAGTGCAGCTCCCTTCCATCCCATTTCCTGATATGGTTCAAGTCCAGTTGGAACCGTCCACTGAATTGAGCCTTTGCCGTTTACCAAGGAAACTCTCTGCATTGTTAAAGCAACTTGTGGATGATATTCAGGGTCTACTATTTTATTTCTTTGTGCAGCAAAGGCAATTGGTCCGACTGCTCCTGTCCAAGAACTCCAAGATGTACCTCCTTTTGGTAGATTAGTCTCATCATTCCATGATTCTGTTGCATTCGCAGGATTCATGTATTGTTTTAACAAATACAAACTCACCGATTTTACTCCTGCTGGAGCAGAGATTTCGATTGGCATAGTGGTCCCTTCTGTAACAGACTTTGCATGCACTGATATTCCCCAATTTTTATTCACACTTTTTACATCAACATCCATTAATTTATCACAGGATACCGGGGCATCTGCTACCGTAGTATTCATTGCTCTCCATACACCAGAATCATTATCATAATACACTCTGCCACGATCAGTAATAGTAAGAGCTTGTAATTGCAATATGGTATTCTCTATATCCTTCCATCCCCCTTTTGCATACTGTTGATTTGTTCCTGTTTGACCAGTTCCAACCAATTGTGCCGCTTGAAACTCATAGTCATAATTTTGGCCAGCAGAAGATCCTGTAAGTTTACAGCCAGCTCGATACCGTGGTTCTGTTGAGAACTTAGTGTCTATAATAGAACATGTCATTGGAACACCTAATATATTTGCCTGTCTTTGTGCTTTATCAACACAATCCTGAAGTAAAGGTTTTTTATCTGCCAAGAAATTTGGGAAATTTGATGCATTAGGTCCAATACTTGGGTCACAGGCATCCTTAAACTGCGCTGGGTTACCAGACAATTTGAAAGCATTTGGTAACGTTTTTGATCCTTTTGCGATCGGATTAGGCCAATTTTTCAAATCGTTCAAACACTGAGCAACCTGATCACCAACCACAACACTAAAAGTTACTTCCTTTTTAGTTGCAGTTGCACCCAAACCGGTACTTTCTATTGCTTTCAGTGTGTACGTACCTGGACCAGAATTGAAATCCGAATCAGTATCGACTTTAATCAAACCCATCTCCCCCCCACGAAGAGGACTGTCAGAAATTATATCAAGCCCCATATATGTTCGAGCTGCAACCTCATCCTTTTTCAACCAACCCTTACCTCCCCCAATAAACTTTTCTACTGGGTATGGATAACCTTTAATTAGTGACATATCTGGCAACACAACGCCGGTATAAGTAACAGAAGTTGTTGGTAACTTGTCTCCAGAGTACCATGCAGGATCAATTCTACTCTGATCAAACCGATACATGGTTATATTCATGCCTTTTGGCACATTTTGAAATTCAGTTATAGCACTAGTTTGACTCCCATATTTACCGATACGAACAAAGAAATATGCAGGGGTACCAGCCACTTTTACCTGTGATTTGGGTGCAATGTAGAATGTATTGGTTGTTCTGTTGTCTACCGCAGGATCAAAACTACCTGTTCCTGTATTGGTAACTGTTACGACCGATGATCCTGTGCTGGTACCAGTACCTGTACCCACTGTGCTGTTATCGTAGTCAGCATCAATATCTGGATTTTCATCAGAAACAGACAGAGTAGGAAGTTTTTTACTTAGAATAAGAGTCCCCCCTTTAGCGGGTGCTCCGTAGAATTTAACGCGATAGATTGTGTCTGGAGCCAGTGTTACTGTTTTGCTTCCTGACTGTGCTGCGGGAGAAAGAGCGAGAATAACCGTACTGCTATTGCTTTCTTTTGTAATATACAAAGACCCTTGGGCATTACGCACTCGCTTCCAGTCAATACGGTAGGTCCACTGACCGGTAGTATTGTCTAACTCAAGCGGTGTTGCGGTAATCCGAAGAGAGGTGTTGAGTGGAGAGTTGATAACAAACGTATCGTATGAATCAGTCTGTGCAAAAACTGATTGTGCGACAAATATCATACCAAAAAATGCAATACACACACTTAGTGTGAGCAGAGCAAGAGAGCGAATAGAAAAACGTAACATATGTAATATATTTAGAGTGAATAATGTTGATAATACAAACAACCAATAGTGGTGACACTATTGGTTGTAATTATAGCAAGATACGTATAGTAACGGGAGAGGTAGTGGGGATAACTTTACCGGGATTTTTTCATAAGCATTAATTCATCCTTTAACTTGTCTTTTTCTTCTGCTACTAAAAGTTGGAATGTTGGTATTTTGGAATGTAAAAATACCAATACATCCTGAGGGGTTGTCCCGTCATTATCAAGCAACACATCAAATTCTTCCTGTTCTTCGTCGGACAAAATATCCAAAGAACGCACCAAAACTGCTTGGTATAACATATGACCAATACGATCCACAATCTCAATCTGCTTCTGCTCGGGAAGTGATTGAAGTCCCCATTCAGTTATGATTTCTTTGGGTAAAATGTTCATGTTATTTTGGGTTGGACTGGCTTATAAATACTAATTTTTTAATCGCTTGTTTAAGATCTTTGTTTTTGAATGCGTGTTCGTAGATATTCTCAGACCACCATTTAGTATTAACCTCCTTTAGCATTTTAACCTGTACACCCTTTTCGGTAACCATTCCTTGTGCAATTGCCTTACCATTAAACAAAACGTGCACCTCGTTTGGATCAGTTGCAGGATTACCTCGCAATAGTTCTATCTGTGACCCATCATTCAAAGGAATCCGTATTGTCTCCAATGCAACTGTTGGGCTTTTTGCTTCCCGAATAGTATTAAATGCTTGACGAATATGCTTAAACTGATTTCCTTCTTGAAACCTGTCATCCAGTACAAAAGTTTTTAACGAACCGAGAGGTTGTTCCTGCCCAATAACAGCACCGCCAGAAGATAATATCTTTCTCATGCTGTTTTCTGTATTCATGACAATATCAAAACGTTCTGGACCGACCTGAACATGATCCCCCATAATCATGTCAGGGGTTAATTGTGTTCCAGGCGGAATAACCTCTGTTGTCTGACTAACAGATGATAATCCCTCCTCGGTTACAAGTGGTGTATCAACAAAATGTGCCGGAGATGAAGGGACGGTAAACGGTTTAATTGTTGGATCCACTGCAGGATGTGTGGTTATATTCTCTGGAGTAAACATTTTTCCTCCCACCTCTTCAAACCCATGAGTTGTGTTCGTTTTTGCGTCAAATAATACTGCTTTTGTCTTATCCAAATGTTCATATACTAAGTCACCCTGTGTATCAATTTCCAGTGATTCCCCCGCCAATCCCATACCACTTTGGTTGCCCTTCACCATACCGAATTCCTTTGCCAATTCTGTTGATGGTGTTTTAATAAATTTTTGTAATTTATCTGGTACATGTTGTGCGTCACCATACTGTTTTAACAGTTTACCTTTCAAATCATCGAAGGTTTGAATAAACCCCCGTGATGACAACTTAACCTCTGTCTCTTGGATTGCTGTTTGAGATGACACAGGTTGAGTAATTTCCGGTTTTGGAGTTTTTTGTATTGTATCAACACCTTTTGGCAAATTATTAATTTTCGCGTCTGCCGGTGTATTTACAGGATGTTCTACTGGAGGAACACCACCGCCCTTTACCCCAACAATCTTTTCTGGAGTTGATATCACTGGGCCTTTTACTGCCGATGTTGTCGTATCTGGAACACGCACAGGTTTTGTTGAATCTATAACACCATTTTTATTGTCATACCATGCATCAAATTCATTCTGCATAGATACTTTTTTCCCTACATAGGCGTCTACAGCAGATTTCTCTGCAACCGGGGAGCCATTAATTCCAACATGGTTCTCTGCCAATACCGTAACGGATGGCTTAACAATTGCACCAGACAAAAATGATGTGAGTCCGCCGGTCACCGCCATAGCAGCACCCTTTTTAAGCATTTGTCTTTTTTTGACCACTTCTTGATTTTCAAAAAATTCACGGCGCTCCTTTTCCTTAATATCAAAATTATCCAGGTCTATATTTGTACTGTATTCAACGGTTGATTTATTTTCTGCCTCTTTGTTTTTCTTTTTGTATATACTATCAACCATTTTCCCTGTCGCGTCGGATGCAGCAACTCCAGTTAGACCTCTAAATACTCTCTGCCCCGCATACGCAGCAGCACCAAACACACCAACACCGGCAACTCCGCCAGCAATAATTCCTGTCAAAGCAGATGTAGCGGCAACACGTGCTGCCAAAGGGATATTTTGAAACTTCACCAATGCTTTTCGAGCCAATCCGGCCTCTTGTGGAGCCACTTTTTCAAGTAATTTATCTATCTGATTTTGTACTGCACCACGTTCATATTCTGCCTCGCCAATCAATTGTGCGTGATATGGTGTAAATTGCGCAGTCTCAACCACACCATCATCATTTGTAAATGTGCTGTCAATTGTTTTGTTATCAAAAAACCCTGTTTCTGCATATTTTTTCTTACGTGCATTTCTATATGCCTTCTCGGCCTCATCCATATTTTGTCTCAAGTTGAGTAGTGTTGGAGTTTCTGGCATCTTAACCTGTGCACCGAGATCAGAGAGAAGATTTTTGAATTTACCTCTCGCTTTTCGTAATTCCTGTTTATATGCTATGGACAAGTCTACATATGCCGCACGAAATTCTTTTATTTTTTCATCCTCACGAATACCGTTTAACATCTCACTGAATTTTTCTGCATTACGATTGATTTCATCCATCTTGTCATCAAAAAATGTTGGCTCAAAATGAATTACCCCGACAGAGTCCTGTGTAATATCGTTCTGTTTTTCTTGATTGGACACAAGAGAAGCGTCAACGGAAACAGGTTGAATTAATGGTTTTTGAGAATCTAATTGTCCCATCTCTTGTTTCGTATCTGTTACTGGTTGTGGTACTTCAACAGGTTGATCAACAACCTCAGCATCCAGTATTCCATGAGATTGTTCTAACTGAAGAGATTTTTTTCCTTGTTCTACTAATAACGAACTGACTATCTCTGGCTTTACCTGTGTCTCTGCGCCATGTTCTTTTGCATCAATAATACGGAGCCATTCTTTTTGTACTCCGTTATTGTCCATTTCCTGAACAACACGCCGAGCATCATTTAACTTCTGATTCTCAACCAACGCTCGACACAATGTATTTAATTGGCTGTGACGTACTTCTTTGTCTAAAACAGTAGAGAGGTACTCTAAATAAGCATCGAGTCCGTTTTGACTTATAAGTGCCTGTGAAAACAAAACTGCCAACTCTTTATCCGATAATTCTTTGACTTCTGGTTTTTCTGGGATGATAGATAACGTTGATTTAGGTATAATCGGCTCAACTGCTTGTTGTAATGGCTCTGGATTGGTTTGTGTGACTGATGTGGGAACATTAACCTGTTGAGGATCAATACTATGTACCACCTGTTCTTCAACCAATGGTGGTTCAACTGGTGCAGAGTCCTCTTTAATTTTATTATCAATAATTTCAGTCCATTCTTGTTGTTGGTTTGGATCATCCATGTGTCCAACGACCACACGAGCAAAATCATATTGTTTTTCACTTTCACTTATCAAAAATTCAGTAAAATTAAACAGAGATTGATTTCTGTGGCCCTCATTTTTAATCCGCAACAAATAATCGAGGGCTTTACTTTGATCTCCCTCATTATATGCATCCACAAACATATCCTGTAGATCTTCATCTGTTGGATCCTGTTCTCGTAATTCTGCTTGTAGTCGCTCTACAATTTCAGTATTTTTAATATGTGACAATACTTGTCGGGCATGTTCTGTATCATTTTTACGAATTAAATTTTCAGCAAAATCAGCGTATTCACTATCACGAACATCAGGGTCAGCAATTGTTCCAAATATATCTATGGCTTTATCTAAATCACCGTCAGTATAATATGCATACAACGCCTTCTTAATAATATCTTGTTCAGTTGGAGGTTGTTTAACCTCAAATTGTGGTTTCTGTATGTCCCCCGTCGCAAGTGATGAAAATTCTGGTATTGTTTGTGTTGAAAACTGTGCCTCCACAATAACCGGTTCAGGTTTTTCCATATCAACTGGTTCTGGTGTTTCAATACTCATCATTTCAGCCATTTGTGGCTCTATCTCTGTAACATCTTGGATGCGTAATGGTTTTGCAATACCATGCACAAAAACCGCATCACCTATAACACGTGTTACCACACGTGGTTTTTTCAGGTCATCAGCAGTCCACAATACCTTGTCCCCAACTTGAGGGATGAATTTTTCCTTCTCTTCAATAAGAGACCGGGTGTTTCTTGGATTAAGAATTTTATTTATTTCATTTGTCTCCTCAGGAGTAATTCTTCCTATACGAGACGCCCCATCAAGTGCCCTCTTAAACTCCCCTAAATCATTATCCCTCAATGCTTCCCTCAAAAGAAGACCTCTTTTCCCTTGACTGAAATGATTCATCACATATTGAACTACTTCTTCGGGAATTGTACTATTAGTCTCTTTTACATGCCGAATTTCCAATGACCCTATCTCTGAAACAGTTTCTCCAGTTTTTTCCTCTTGAATCTTTTCTTGCGGTACCACCGGTAAAGGTTCTGTCTTCTCTAATTTAAGACGAGTTGGTTGAAAATTAGAAAAATCAACAACACCACAATCTATAGGAATAACATCTTCCCCTCCTGTTCCTTTTGGCATAGTCTCAATACCGTGGAGGGCAAGATCCTCCTTAATAGATTCCGGTGTTGAGGAAGGAAATATGGGAGGATGCGACGTATCAATTTTATTTCTAAGAGAAAATGCCATACGTTAATCATATATGTATTTCGCTTCTCCTGCAATTAAAAATCCCCACATACGTGGGGATTTTTAATTTTTTATTTTCGTGATTCTACAATTTGTTTTTCAACATTTGGAGGTACAACATCATAATGATCAAATTCCATCATTACACTTCCTCGTCCCTGAGTCATTGAACGAATATCTGTGGTATATCCAAACATCTCTGACAATGGAACCTTTGCATGGATAACCCGTATCATACCTCGTTCATCCATTCCTTCAATCTGACCTCGTTTGCCTGACAATGAACCGGTA
>JAUPVF010000011.1 GCA_030917185.1 Patescibacteria group bacterium | reverse complement strand
TTCAATCTGACCTCGTTTGCCTGACAATGAACCGGTAATATCACCCATGAACTGTTCTGGCATGATTGCTTCAACCTTCATGATTGGTTCAAGAATGACAGGTCGGGCACGCTTTGCAGCATCTTGAAACGCTTGTGATGCGGCGATTTTGTAAGCAATTTCTGATGAGTCAACATCATGATATGAACCGAATGTTAGTTCACAAGAAACATTTACCATCTTAAACCCAGCAACAATTCCCCGTTCCATTGCTTCCTTAACACCTTTTTCTACCGCAGGAATAAATTCTTGTGGAACAACCCCTCCTTTAATGGAATCTGTAAATTCAAATTCTTCATATCGGTGAGTATTTTTTGGAATTTTTGCTCCTTCCTCCAATTTCTCCATTGGTTTAATGTTCAATTTCACGTGACCATATTGTCCCTTACCACCTGTTTGTTTAATATATTTATGTTCTGCCTCTGCGCTTCCAAGAATGGTCTCTCGGTATGCCACCTGTGGCTTACCAACATTCACCTCAACAGAAAACTCTCGCTTCATACGATCAACCATGATTTCCAAATGCAACTCTCCCATTCCAGACACAATAGTCTCCCCTGTATCTGTGTTTGAAGAAATAACAAAGGTTGGATCTTCATCTGACAGTTTTTTCAATGCCATACCCATTTTTTCCTGGTCTGCCTTTGTCTTTGGTTCAATACGGAGCGATACCACAGGAGCAACGAATTTAATTGGATCCAAAATGATAGGATTATTTTCATCACACAATGTATGTGATGTCTTTGCAGACTTCAAACCCACTGCTGCCGCAATTTCTCCAGCAAAAACTTTTTTCACTTCTTCTCGTTTGTCTGCTTGGAGACGCACAATACGTCCGAGTCGTTCTTTTTCTCCTGTTGTTGAGTTATATATGTATGTACCCGCCTCTATTGTTCCTGAATACACTCGGAAGAATGTCAGTTGTCCGACAAATGGGTCGTTTTGCAATTTGAATGCAAGGGCTGCAAAAGGTTCCTCATCTGATGGTTTTCGATAAATTGCATCGCCTGTTTTTGGATCAATTCCATGAACTGGAGGAATATCAAGTGGAGATGGAAGATAGTCAACCACAGCATCAAGCACGAGTTGAACACCTTTATTTTTCAATGCTGAACCAGCAAATACAGGAATGATTTTTACTGCCAATGTTGCTTTACGCAATGTTTTCTTGAGTTCCTCCATTGTTGGCTCCTTCCCTTCTAGATATTCTGCCATTTGCTCGTCATCCTCTGCTACAATTTTTTCCACAAGAACATCACGAAGCCGTTTTGCCTCATCTGCATATTCAGCAGGAATTTCTGCTTCACGAATGTTCATGCCCATATTACCTTCAAAGTAGTATGCTTTCATTTTGAGCAAATCAATCACTCCTTCAAATTTATCCTCAAGCCCCATTGGAATCTGCATGCGAACAGCATTTTTGTTGAGGCGATCTAAAATAGAATCGAAAGACCGATCAAATGATGCACCTGTTCGATCGAGTTTATTGATGAAACAGATTCGAGGCACATTTCCATCATCAGCATATCGCCAGTTAGTTTCTGACTGAGGTTCAACCCCTGCCACACCATCAAACACCACAACCGCACCGTCAAGCACCCGTAGAGATCTTTTTACTTCTGCAGTAAAGTCAATGTGCCCCGGAGTATCAATGATGTTAAACCGAATCATATTTTCTGGCTTCTTTTCATTATCTGTTTTGTGCCAGAAACATGTGATAGCAGCCGCAGTGATTGTGATACCACGTTCTCGTTCCTGTTCCATCCAGTCAGTTACTGTCTCGCCCTCATGCACCTCACCAATTTTGTGGGTCATACCAGTATAAAACAACACTCGTTCAGATGTTGTTGTTTTGCCGGCATCAATATGGGCAATAATTCCGAAGTTTCGTACTCGATCTAATGGGTAATCTCGATTCATAAAATTAATAAGTTAATAAATAAAATCAGCTCAAAAGAGCGTATAAATTATCACTCAAAACTATATACTAAAATGAATATTAAGGCAATTTTTCAAGTATACATAAAAGAAAAATGTACCTAAAACAAAAAACTCCATTTCTGAGTTTTTTGTTTTAGATCTTTGTGATAATTTTTGTTTGAGTTCAAATCGAGAACAAAGACTACCAGGCAAAATGGGCGAACGCTTTGTTGGCTTCGGCCATTTTATGAGTGTTTTCTCGTTTTTTCACTGCTTCACCTTCATTTTTTGATGCAAGTATGATTTCTTCTGCCAATTTGTCTGCCATTGCCATACCTTTTCGTGCTCGAGCAGCATCAATAATCCATTTCATTGAAAGATATGAGCGTCGTTCAGGCCGAACTTCTCGAGGAATCTGGTAGTTAGCACCTCCAACTCGTCGTGATCGAACTTCAGTCAAAGGACCAGTATTTTTTAATGCAGTATCCAATACCTCCATAGCATCCTCAACTTTTGCTTTTTCTTTAATCCGTTCAAGTGCATCATAGACGATACCGCGAGCGGTTTCTTTTTGACCACGAATCATAACGTAGTTAATAAATTTACCAATCTTTTCTGAATTGTATTTATGATCTGGACCAACTATATTTCTGTTTGTAACTTTTCTTCGCATTGTAATTAAAAATTATTTCCCTTTCTTTGCTTTTTTAGCACCATATCGTGATCGACTCTTACCTCGTTTTTCTACTCCAGTTGCATCCAACATACCACGAACAACAACGTATCGGATACCAACATCTCGTACCTTTCCACCGCGCAACATAACCACTGAGTGTTCCTGTAGATTATGACCCATTCCTGGAATATATGCAGTCACTTCTTGACCATTGGTCAATCTAACTCGGGCGATTTTTCGAATAGCTGAGTTAGGCTTCTTAGGAGTCTTTGTGGTCACTTTTGTACATACCCCTCGTTTGAATGGAGAAGAATAATGTACTGGTCGGTTTGTCAGGTTGTTAAAACCACGAGTCAAAGCAACCGAACGAGGTTTTCGCTTGGTTTTGCTTCGTCTTTGTTTGATCAATTGATTAACTGTAGACATTGCAGAGTAATATAATACGTTTCAATAATAATTGCAAGTGCTTCCTTCCCCCTAAAATACAAGCCCCGTTAGAAGTGAAAACTCGTAGCCAATAACCGGTACCATATATTGCCACAAAAAGAATATGAAGAAAATCAGAATCACAGTACCATATTGCTCCAAAAAGTTACGCACCCCTTGCATTTGGTACGGCAAAAATGAAAAAAGAATTTTTGAACCATCAAGCGGAGGTATTGGTACCAGGTTAAATGTTGCTAATACAAGGTTAATAAACACAATAATAGAGGCAATATGAACAACTGGGACACCGAACGCAAACAGAAAACCAAAACGAATAAGTAGACCAAAAACAAGAGCAACACATATGTTAGAAAGAGGTCCAGCGAGAGCTACAATGGCTTCACCCCACCGCTGATTACGCAAGTTATATGGGTTAAATGGGACCGGCTTAGCCCAGCCAATAATAAAACCGCCGAGCAGGTATGACATCATAGGTAACAAAAATGAGCCGAACCATTCTAGGTGGTTTAATGGATTCAAATTCAAGCGACCTGCGTATTTTGCAGTATTATCCCCTTGCATATAGGCAGCATAGCCATGAGATACCTCATGAATAATGACTGAAAATATAAGGATTATGATTGAAAATATAAAATCAATAGCCATGAGTGTTAGTATAACATAAAATCCTTGCAAATATTATTACCTGTGTTAGTATGTGGGAACTATGGCTAAAGCATGTCCAATTAACGGCAAAACATCACGAATGGCTGGAGGTTACTCCAACAGAACTCGTGCAACACAGTTCAACCCAACCGGGATGACTCGAAAGTACCCAAATCTTCAGAAAAAGAAGATTTATGTTCCCGAACTTGAAAAATCAATCACTCTTGTATTATCTACAAAAGCAATCAAGACAATCCAGAAAAACGGAGCATTTGCAACACTAAAAAAAGCAGGTCTTATATAATTTATAATCAAATTAAGGCACAAATAAACACCTTGTTTCAACTGAAACAAGGTGTTTATTTTTTTAATACAAATTCCTTCCCGTTTGACTCAAACGTAATTCTCCCTAGTTCATCTGTCCTCAAAATCTTAACTTTGTTTTTATTCAAAATATCCAAAGTCTCTTTATTTGGATGTCCATACGTATTATCTTTGCCAACGGAAATAATTGCGTATTGTGGCGACACCGCTTCTATATATATTTCACTTGAACTGGTTTTTGAACCATGATGACCAACCTCTATAACATCGCTGTCCAAAATATCCTTATCTAAAGCAACAAGATAGTTTTCTATGGTTTGAGGCGAATCACCTTGAATGATCAGACTCGTATCACCGTACACCAACCTTGAAACAATAGAGGCGTTATTTGTTTCCAGACCAGAAACATCCCGATCAGGAAATAATATTTCAATATAGGCTCCCCCACCAATATCAATCATTTCACCTCGTCGTGCCAAGACAACGGGAATTTTATTACTAATTATTTTTTGTTTCAAAAAATTATATTCCCCAGATATGGCAGAAATCCCTGGCTCCATAAAAACATCAACCGAATATTTATCCAAAAGAGAAATGAATCCTTCATAATGATCCTTATCAGGATGAGAAACAATAAGCATATCTATATGCCTATCATACCAAGGAACAACCGAAGAAATCTCCCGCATCAGATTTTTATTTGGTCCACCATCAACAATAACCTGAGTGCCTGTTGGCGATTCAATAAACGTTGCATTTCCCTGACCAATATCAAGAAATGCAACAGTGAGTACCCCGTTCCGTTGTTCACGAATAACAACGGACCATAATATAACCGAACAAATACTAAGTCCCAGTAGTATGTACCATTTACCGTGTGTCTTGAGGTGTAATAAAATCTTTCGGAGCATGGTACTATATATTGTACATTAACTTAAACAACATGAAACAATTTGAAGAAAAAAAGTTCGATATTGGAGAACTGAAAGGGCTATCAACGAAAACCATCGAGGAACATTTGAAATTATATGCAGGGTATGTAAAACACAGCAACCTTATAATGCAAAAAATTGATGAGTTGAGACAGGACTCAGAAAAAAACGCATATGCTCTTGGTGAGGTACAGAGACGATTCGGATTTGAATATAATGGCATGAGAAATCATGAGGTCTATTTCGATTCCCTTTCAGACGGTGCTCAGCCGATATCAGAAAGTGGCTCTTTATATACACAAATAGAAAATGATTTTGGTTCATTTCAAAACTGGCTCACACAATTCAAATCAATCGCAATGACTCGCGGTATTGGTTGGGCAATGTTGTATTGGGACAGAAAAGACAAACGATTATTAAACACATGGGTTGATGAACAACACATGGGGCAACTACAAGATTGTTCACTTATTCTCGGGCTAGATATGTGGGAACATTCATTTGTCGCCGACTACCAACCAAGCGGAAAAAAACAATATGTCGAGGATTATTTTGCAAATCTGAATTGGAACAATACCGAAAGAAACTTCCAAGAATCTTAATGATAAATTACAACTAGATCCTGAACAAAGTGAAGGATTGAGGATTATTTTGAAAACTTAAATTGGAACAATACTGAAAGAAACTTCCAAGAATCTTAATGGTAAATCACAACTAGATCCTGAGGTTCTCCTCAGGATTTTCTTTTGTGCAGTACCACTAGACAAAAGGTAAGGGTCACATAAATAAATACTACAAAAATCCACGAAAATGCAGGAAGAGATATTGCACCGTATGGCAATGTTGCACCAATATGTACAATCTTTAACTGATACCACAACAATATATATGAAAATAATGCAGGAATAAAAGACAAATACATTGATACAAGTCCTACAACACCAGTCAAAAAACCAAAAAACATAGTGGTTGGTATAGTGCCCAAAATAAGTATATTAACCGGGAGAGACACGAACGATAACACACCAGTTGAATAAATGAGATACGGTAATACTGTTAATTGTGTAGCGATGGTACTAGATATAATCTCTCGCAATCCATATCTCTCTGTAATCTTTATAAAATAGGGTGCCAAAATTGGAGAAACAAATACAATACCGATTGTAGCCAAAACAGATAACTGAAATGATGGATCAAATACAAGTAATAGCGGGTTGTGTGCCAACATCATAACAATAGCAAAACCAAGTGCCCTCCCAACCTTATATTCTCGACCAGTTCGTCGTGCCCACAAAGCAACTAATACCATAATAGCCGCACGCCATGCGGATGCCCCACCACCAGCAAGCATTGTGAATAAAACAATACCAATACAACCGGACACAAACGCAAAAGTTAGGGGTAAGAATGAAAACAAAGCAATAATACTTTCGGCAACAATAGCGATATTATACCCAGACAATACCACTACATGTGACACACCTGCCCGACTAAATTCAGTTAACAAATCTTTACCGAGTGATTGTTTAGTTCCAAGCAGCAACCCTGCCATCAAACTGGATTCAGGTTGTGGAATAACTCTGTTTAGTGCGGTAGTAAAAACTCCTTTGATACTAAACAAAGTATTTTTTATTAAACTTCCGTGACCAGATGATAGCAAATGGATACTGCCAAACCGACTGGTATACCACACCCCCCGTACCCTTAAATAATTTTTATAATTAAACACTCTCCCATCATCTGATTCAATTTGTTTTGGTTCCTCTAACTTAATAAACAAAGACACTTTGTCGCCATAGTGATATTCAGGATAAAGTGGCACTGTTACCAAAACCTTTTCACTAACTGGAACTGTTGATGATGCAATAAATACGGTATTTAATTTAATAGTTAGTTTGGTACTATCTTCCCGGACATCTGGTTCAGCAACAACAATTCCTTCTGTTTTAATTTTTTGGTTAACAAATTGTTCAAGTTTTGATGGTTCATGCAAATTGGAAATGTAAATCCTACCAAGACCACAGCCAGCACCACATAACACCAAAATAATGCATGCGATAATTTTCTGCTGTTCTGGCTTAACAACGATTTTGTACACCCACAATATAATTCCTAATACAAAAAACGCTCCGATGACAGATACTGTCGCCGGAGTTATTGATCCAATCCAGATACCTGCTATAAAACCAAATATAATTGAGAGAATCATTTATAATTATAATATAGTGTATCAAAATCTCGTTGAAATCATATCTTTTTGAAACACGCGTTCGCGACGGGCTGTCGCGCCGCTCGGCTCTCGGCTTCCTTACAGGAACTGTACACCTTTCGCATTCTGAGTACAGAACGCTCAAGGTCTTGCGAAGCTTCGCTTCTCACCCGCCTGCGACGGTTTCAAAAAGATATGATTTCAACGAGATTTTTAGTCTGATTATTGTGTAAACTCTTTTATGATTTCGGCTTCATCTGCAGGCGATGTTGATTTTTTATATCGTGCACCCGAGGCACCATGCACCCTCTCTTTACACTCTTCCCACGTTTTGTGAACCATAATTTTGTCATGCACCATACTCACGTATGAATAGGCAGTAGTTCTTGATTTAGATTTTTTTTCTGTATCACCTGTTTTGCCAATGGACAGATCAACTCCATATCGTGTACGTGATCCGTTATATAACACAACCGGTTTTTTATCTGCGTATGACGTAGCAATAACATCACATCGTTCATTTGCCGGAATACCAGAATGACCTTTCAATAATTTCCAATCAATTACCCGATGTGCAATTGCATCCAACATTCGCTCCCATAAGTCACGATTCAATACATCATCTTTCTGTGATGTTTTCCAATTATTTTTATTCCATCCGAACACCCACCGAGTACTGCCATTCAGTACATATGCAGAGTCAGTGCAGACAGTCACCTCACGTTCATGTGGTATCGATTCAAGGGCAGAAAGTACTGCCGAAATTTCCATCCGATTATTGGTTGTATGATCCTCACCTCCTCCAAGTTCCACCACTGTGTCATCCATAGCGATAATCGCTCCCCACCCACCAGGACCAGGATTACCCCGTGCCGAACCGTCTGTAAATATAATTGTCATATAACTTATAATACAAGATTACTACACAAAAATAAAAGGTATTAGAAAATATCAACGATTCGTAAACGTAATTCTGGAAAGTTTCTAAATAATGATTTTTCTAATGTTGCCACCATACTAATAGAGTTTCCAATTGAAATTGGAACAGAAAATTTTTCTGGTCCTGAAAAAAACGCAATTGAAACAACATCGGTCCCTCGTGAATTTTTGAATCGTAACTCCAAATGATTTTTTTCTTTACCAAATAGTTTCATATCTGTAATTTTTATATTCTCAAATAAAAAAGTTGGTTTAGGATTTTCATATCCAAATGGTGCACATTTTTCTACACTACTATATGTATTCCAATTCACATCATCAAGTAATAATTTTTTATCAACAATTATTTCTGGTTCTGTTTCAGTTTCATGTTGAAGATCAATAAAAGCATCATTTAATTTCTGCTCCAATGTGTGAATGTTATCCTGCAAAACAGAAAAACCGCCAGCCCCTTTGTGACCACCATAGTCAACAAAAACATCTTTTGCTTTTTCCATCAGTCGTACAATATCAATATTTCCACCAGAACGACATGACCCTTTTATAATTGCACTTCCATTACTACCTTCTATATCCTGAGTACCATCGAAGGACCGACCCCACAAAAAAACTGGACGATTATGTTCATCGCTAAAACTATTTGCAACTAATCCAAGAAGTGATGGTTTCCATTCTGGATTTCCTAATACCAACACATGTTTCATTTCTTCATCACGATCATGTATTTTCTTTTTTATTTCTTTTACCATACTTCCCACCACACCTTTTCGTTCATCATTTTTATTATTCAAATGTTCTGCAAGCATCCCTGCTTCTCCTTCATCTATTGTTGAGAGTAAACGAAATGCATCAAGTGGAATTCCCATACGTGATGCCGCATTGATACGTGGTGTAATCATAAATGCAATATCATCTTCACTAACTGTTCGCTGGTTTATTTTTAATAATGAAAAGAGTTTTGCCAATCCTTGGCGTGGACTTTTTTGTAACACCTTCACTCCATAATATGCAAACACTCTGTTCTCTCCCCGCAATGGAACCATGTCAGACAATGTTGCCAAACCAACCATATCCAAAAACCACTTTTCATACCCAACCGGAAAATCAATTCGTTTATCCTGTATCAATGCCTGAATAACTTTGAATATAACTCCTGCACCACATAACATTTTTTCTGGATACTCACACCCATCTTGTTTGGGATTAATAATCGCACATGCATGTGGCACAATTTTCCCCGGTATATGATGATCGGTAATGATTACATCAACTCCATGTTCATGTGCATTCGCTACTTCGGTCACATCAGTAATCCCACAATCAATTGTAATAAGTAGTGTTACTCCTTGTGAAACCAGCAAATCAATCGCCTCATGGTTCAAACCAAAACCTTCTTCATTACGAAGAGGTATGTATTGTATAAAATTTGTAAAATTAATTTTTTTGAAAAAATCGTGTAACACAACTGCTCCAGGGATACCGTCAGCATCATAATCACTATAAATTGCAATTTTTTCATTGTGTTCAATTGCAGATATGATCCGTTCTACAACCTTATCCATGTCTTTCAAAAGATATGGATCGTGCACATGTAAATCATAATTTGGATTAAGAAATGTTTCAGCGGATTCTATAGTGTCTATACCACGAGCATACAATAACTCCTGAAGAAGCGGATGGTACATAGAAAATAGAGAAGAGATGTTTTGTGGGACAGGATCGCGGAGGATGTATTTTTTCATCTCTTGAGTCTACCATAAAAAGAACTGACCATGATATAATGGGCATATCTATGAAAAACTGTATTTTTTGTAAAATCATAAACGGAGAAATCCCATCACATAAGGTCTACGAAGATGATAATTTTTTCGCTTTTTTAGACATCAACCCTCAATCCCCGGGGCATGTCCAAGTCATCCCAAAAGAACATTTTCGTTGGGTATGGGATGTTCCTAATGCGGGAGCATATTTTGAGGTAGTAAAAAAAATTGCCTTGGCACAACAAAAAGCGTTTGACACAGATTGGATACTCTCAAAAATTGTTGGTGACGAAATAGAACACGCACATATTTGGGTGTACCCCAACAGAAACGTACTGGGTGATCCAAAAGATTTCACCGCAAACACTGAGAAAATAAAACTACATATCTAAAATAAAATCCCCAGAGGTTTATCGCTCTGGGGATTTTATTTATAATTCTAGGGCATCAATGCCAGGAAGTGTTTCCTCTACTAAATAATCCAGCATCGCTCCACCACCCGTTGAGATGAAACCGAATTTACCATTCAGGCCAAGTGTTTTGATTGATGCCAATGTATCCCCCCCACCAACAATACTTTCAGCGGAACATTCCGAAATTGCAATGGCGAGTTGTTCTGTTTTATCATGAAAACCAATTTCATAATTACCAAGTGGACCATTCCAAACAACCGTGTGTGCATCTTTCAAAATATCTTTTAGCATATGAATTGTTTGTGGACCAGAATCAACAACCATATCATCACTTGTAACATTCTCGGGTTCCACAAAAGAAACTCCGCCATCTGGTTTTGTCACAGTTAAATCAACTGGCACCAAAAGTTTTTTATTAGACAACATCTCTTTGATTCCAAAATCACCTTCTGCTACCAATGACTTCCCTGTGTTAAATCCACGCTCTCTAAATATATTGTTTGATAGTGCTCCACCAACAAACACATAATCCGCCTTATCCAAATATTTTGTAATAAGTGGAAGTTTTGTATCAAATTTTGCACCACCTAAAATAAACATAAATGGATGTTCCGGATTAAATGCTTTTGATAAATGTTCTATTTCTTGTCTCATCAACAACCCACCATAATGAGGAATGAATTGTGGCACTCCAACAATTGAAGCATGCTTTCTATGTGACACTGAAAACGCATCATTTACATATATGTCCGCCATCCCAGATAATTTTTGTGCAAAATCAGAATCGTTTGTTTTTTCACCCGAATTGATACGCAAATTTTCAAACATTAACACTCCTTTATTTTCAAGTTTCAATAATTTATCAATTGCTTCTGGAGTAAAATATGTTGGGGAAAAATCCACGGGAAAATATCCATTCAAATAATGCCACATTGGAACCAATGTCTCTGAAACAGTACTTGTTCCTTCACAATGAGCGATGATTATCGTTTGAGCATCTTTACTCCGTAAAAAATCAATCGTTTCAATTACTCGTTCCAATCGATATGGATCGGTCAATACACCATCTATAATGGGCACATTCAAATCAAGTCGCAATAGAACCCTTACCCCTTTCAAATCATCAACCTCGTCTATGTAATGAACCATATTATGATAAATCTACAATTTTAATAATTTCTACAAAATTTTTTGCTTTCAAACTTTCACGTCCAATCAAAAAACCATGAACATACCCGCCATCAATAATATGTTGTGCATTAAAGGTATTAACTGCCCCGCCATATATAATTCGTATACCATCAGCAAGAATTCCGTACATATCTCGTAAAACTTTCTTTATAAAAAGAGCCATCTCGTGAACATCTTCTGCTGGCATAGCATCCTGTGCACCAATTGCCCACACAGGTTCATATGCAACGACAACATGGTCAAGTAGTTTTTTTGATACATCTCTCAAAGCATCTTGAATCTGTTTTTTGACAATCGCAAGATAGTCGCCATGTTGATCATGGATTTTTTCGCCAACACACACAATAGCCGTCATGCCCTCGTGGGTAACGGCTCTGACTTTACGATTAATCTGATCATCAGTCTCACCCATTGCTCGCCGTTCAGAATGACCGATGATAACAAAACTAGTTTTACATTGAGATAATTGACTCACACTGACCTCTCCTGTATATGAACCGGCTTCCTCATAAAACACATTTTGACTTCCCAACAACACGGATGTACGAGGAACCCCAGACAGTGGATACAGATAAACAAAAGGTGGACACAACACCACCTGAGTCTTTTTGGTATTCTTTACTCCACGTTTTACATCTCCTGCTATTTTTTTTGCTTCAGCAAGTGAAGATGGGTTCATCTTCCAGTTTCCTACCACCAATTTCTTTAACTTTTTCATATGTCCATATTGTAACACAGAGAAATACTTCCACTCAAAAACCCTCATAACTGAGGGTTTTTGGTTATCTCACTTCTTGCCACGAGATAGTCTGGTATTGGTCTGATGTCAATGGAAAACTTGGAGGTGGACCATATAACAGGTTTGCATCATAAATAATGTTTCGTACGTCATACCCTGTACCATCTGTGTAGGCAAAACCATACCGAATGTTACTTGCAAGCATCCCATAGAGAGTAATGGAATTACGAACATAATTAGAACCACAGCTAGAACTGTAATAAAAACGCCCAATTTTACCGTTTTGAGCAACAAGTGCAGCATCAATACGCAAATCATTATCACTATTTAACCCTGCAGTGATATTTCCCTGAGAAATCAAAGAAATAACATCTGATCCGTTATACGCACTATATAAAAGATCATTATTAACAATAATATTTGGACGATTACTTGCATTATCTGGAAAACGTCCTGCAGCCAATGTTATACGAGCACCTTGTATCTGACCGTCTACCCATACATTATCCTCAACAAAAATGAGCCCGTTAGTTGGGTTCGGATAATTTGCAACAAACGTTTGTCCTCCACTCGCTTTGATACTCCAAATACCCCACCCTGTTTGACTTGCACTATTACTACATCCAGATACAGTCGCTAATTGAGTAACTTTATATACATCAAACGTATCATTTGTCTTAAAAATTATATGGTACCCTTGTGCTCCAGAACTTGAAATATATTTTCCTCCAGTTTGCGCGTTACTTTTAATTTGAGCCAAATCAGTGGTTAATCCAACAAAATCAACAGCGGGCACAGGGAATAGTCTTCCCGCCTCAAATACATCTGGTCTATTTGGAACAGCATTTGGTGGCGCTTCTGCAGAACGAAAAGAATTATTTATGTTAGGAGGAGTGGTCACATGTGTGTGTACTCCGAATTCAGACCCGCCAGAGTGATCGGGGTCAGTGTATGTTGAACGACTACTTGAAATAAGATTGTGAGCAAGTCCATCAAACCGAATACCTCCGTTTGAATGGATAGGACCAAAAACTTCTGTCCCTTCTCCAAAACGAATATTGTCATTTGCCACCACTGCGTATTTTGCCAATGATGGAATAGCGAGTTGTACAACGATTGATCTATATACCGTTGAATCGATAAGAACTCTCCCTGTTGATTTGACTGTAACATTGGTAAAACCAGTAGGTGGAGGTGTAATTTCTAATGTAAATGTTCCGATCTTCGTACCGTCCTTATCAAAAAAATCATGTACGTATTGTCCAGCAACTCCCGTACCATCATAATAATCGGAAGGAGCATGAGCTAAATGCCATCTATAATAATCTACCCCGGCCTCTGCAATTTGTAGTGCTTGCTCCCGGTACAAACCTACCCGTGATGCTTTTATATTAACACTCGCCCAACTAATCAACGCCCCCATCATGACAATAGCAATTGACCCAAACACAAGTGCTTGCAACAATAAACTTCCAGACTGGAGGTGTTTGTGTTTTTTCATAAATTATCCTTGATGTTACGCAATGTTACCTGAGAAGTTGTTACAATCTGAGATGGCGCACGCCCCGGATCTCTATCAATTATAACATTTATTTTTATAAGACGAACACTTGAAGCAACCACTGGTTGCACAAGTGCTGATGTTGTCCCATCATATGTGGATGAATAATACTGAAACATAGGCAATGTTGAACTTGAAATAACATCAGATACAAGCGTAGTCACAACCTCACTCCCGCCGTTATACGCAAGAGGACTTCCTGTTGGAGTAATCACTCCTTTTTTAAGACTCTTCCCGCTCATAAAATATCTCACTTGTTCCTTAATACCATTACCATCAAGATCAGAGTAAAACGTCAGTGCAGTTGGACTCGCTAATAAAATCGGATATGAACCAAGACTTGATGGTGAAGCTTTTCGTAACTCTGCGACCATTGTTTTAACCACGTGCCGAGCATCAAACTGAGCATTCAAACTACTCTGGGCCATGGTATTTACATAAAAAACATCACGCTGAAACGTTCCAACTGTAACAGCCAGCAAACTCAAAATAGCAACACTGACCACCACTTCAGCAAGAGAAAACCCTTTGGAATCACACTGTTGGTTATTTGTAATCATTCTGGTGACATTATTATATCTTGAGACTGCCAGTCCGATGAAACACTGATATTCGTGGTTTGAGTGACATACCCGCTTTTTTCAAATGTAATGTCGTATGTACCAGACAATCCATTGAAAAATACTTGCCCCGGTGGCGTACATGCATATGTATATGTCACTGCTATATCTGAAACATTCGGTGCAGTTGAAGTTGAAGCGGTATCAAGAAACATTTTATACCTCAGGTACCTATCACCATTATGAACCGAGTTAATGTTTTTATTTGCAGAAGTATAATATGTACCCGATGTTCCGTCTGGACCTTTATAATCCCATGTATATGTATCAATGTTGGTTGCAATCTGAACACGTACATTTGGAGTACCGGCACCTACCGGTTGATCAACAGGGTTCCATGATACTTGTTGAAAATTACTGACTCCCCCTGTGTCATAGGTTGATGACTCCAATACTGCACTTGGAACAAACTCTCCAAATATTTTTTTGAGTGTAATATCACCGATTGGATTATTTATCACAACATTTCCATCAGAAGAAAAATATTTTGTTGCATTGGTTGATGTTCCCTGCCCAGATCCACCCGACCAGTCAGTTTGACCAAGGAACCCAAGTCCTGTGATTTTAGTGTTAGTATATCCCGCTTTAGACAGAGTCACTGTCACCCCAGAAAGGGGTAACATCGTTGCACTATCTTTTACATTAACAAGTAATGTGTTTGGATTTTTTGCTTTAACGATAAGTTGTAGGTTTTGTGTGGTATTAGGAGAAAGACTCACGGGTGATGGCGGATTAATCCCGACAAGATCATATGATGCATCAATATTATTGATAGCATATGTATCCCATTCCATATTAGGCAAAGTTAACAAACCATTACTATCGGTTACTTTGTTTTGATTATATTTCAATACAGTCGGGCTTGAACCAATTGTTTTATTACCCGCAATAGAAAAATCTACATTTGAAACTTGGCTACAAGAATCAGTTACAGAAGAGATAGCAAAAGAACTCGTTCGGTCTATAACAAAACTAAGTTGAGTTACTTGTTGTAACGCCACAGTTGCATGTGGTTTTGTTGGGTTTGGGTTACTGACAGAAATTGCATATGTCTTATCGGTGGTATAACCACTTTTTGTAACAGTAATTTCGTATGCATTTGTTCCTGGTGGTACACCGACTAACTGAAACATCCCCTGGTTATTAGTCACATCATCAATTGTGATATGGGGAGAAGCAATATTATTTTCAACATGAACATTTGCATCTGGTACAGGATTTCCATTGGCATCAAACACCCGAACAAACAAAGCACCTTCTGTAGCTGCTGACTCAAGATTTTTTGGAGCAATACGCCCCGTTACAACCATCGGATTAAAGTTTTTACAGGTTGCACAATTAATTTCTATTTCAATCAGTTTATAGTCAGATGGACTGATGTCGTTTGGAGTGCCACCAATTACACCATCAAAGGGATCGTCAATATTACGGATTGTTTTGGTAACTACAAAAGAAGTACTATCTCTGACAACCGTTTCTGTGTGCAATAGTTTTCCGTTTGGAATACCACCGGAAATACCAACATCAGCATACGGCAAATTACGCACTATCTCTATTTGTTCATTTGCCAAATCTATCGCATCAATCTTTGCTTTACTTGTAGAAATTACATTCAAAATTGACATGTATGCGTTGTAAACAGAAACCACAATAACCGAAAAAACCGCAACTCCCACAATAAGTTCAGCAAATGTGAACCCTTTATTAAACTGTTTCTTGTTATTGAAAAGTAACATCTGAAACGAAATATTATATTCACAAAACCACATACCAAACCTCAACCAGCAAAAACCCTCGTAACAACTTTTTTATAATGCGTCTGCCAACGAATATGTTGGAGCCAACATTGAAATCGCAAAAAAACCAACTGCTGCCCCAATGATAATCATAAGCACTGGTTCAATCACGGATGACATATCTTTAGTTTGCTGATCAACCTCCTCTTCATAGAACGTAGCAACACCAAGCAACATGTCACCGATCTTTCCTGTTTCTTCACCAACTGCAACCATCTCACCAACAAATAGCGGATACAATTTTTCATGTGACAAAAAAATAGCAGAAATCTGATCTCCTTTCTGGATTGTTTTTTCAATTTCATTGAGAACCTCTTTGTAGTATGAGTTCTGAATCACCTCTCGCGTAACACCAATGGCGACAACAATATCAACGCCAGAAGACAACAATGATGACAATGTTCGAGCAGTACGGGCCGCATTGATCTCTTTAACAATAGGACCAATAATAGGCAACCGGATTGCTACGAAATCCAATACTCGTTGTCCATGTGCTGTTCTAAACCAATAAGCGAAAAAACCAACAAGGGCAATTGTTCCAAAACTCACAAAGACAAAATAGTTTTTAAGAAAATTACTTACCGCAATAATCATTCGGGTAGACAAAGGCAATTTAATACCCAAACCAACAAATGTTGCTGTTAATGTAGGTACCATATATACCATCATAAGAACACCAATCACCAGCATCAATGAAAAAATAACTGCAGGATACATCAATGCGCCACGAATTTTTTTGCTTAACTGGTATGATTTTTCCATCTGTAAACTAACATTGCGCAATGCGGTAGATAGATTACCTGACTCTTCACCTGATTTAACCATAGACACAAAAAGTGTAGAAAAAACATCAGGATAACTTTTCATGGAATCACTAAAGGTATTCCCTTTTGCCAGTGAATCACCTAATCCTTTAAGTACAGCACGAAACGTACTACTCTCAGGAGCTTGGCGTTCCATAATAGATAAACCTCGGGTAATAGGCAGTCCTGCATCAATCATTTGACTCAAATTCCGAGCAAATGTAATTTTATCGTGCATTTTGACACCACCCAAAAAAGGAAGATATTTTGAAACAGAAAATGAAAATGAGGAGTGTTGTTCCTCTGCGGATATAATAGTGTTGCCTTCTTTGCGAATTGCTTGGTATAAAGAAAACTTATCCTGTGTATCCAAAGTCCCTTCTATGGGCTTACCCTCTGAATCAACTGCTTTATAATGAAATAGTGGCATATATTAAAAATGAATTATTCTGAAATAACACGCAAAACTTCTTCAATAGTGGTTTCCCCTCGCACGACTTGAAAAATACCGTCCTCAATCATGGTCAACATTCCTTCATCCTCTGCTTGTTTCTGGATAGCATCTCCGGTACCACCTTTGATAATAAGTTCTTTAATTGTAGGTGAAACTTTAAGCACCTCATGAATTCCAATACGTCCCGCATATCCCTCTTCCGATGCCGCTCCCTTTTTTGGTCTCCAGAATGGGATATTGTCCCAGGTATCTCCTTTACCAACAATTTTTTCTTCTTTTAATGCATCAAGTATTTTTGTTAGATTAACTGATTTCCCTAACGTTTGTAGTTCTGCTTTTGATAATGTATATTTTTCTTTCTGGTCTGATAGTTTACGAACCAATCGTTGAGCGATAATGACATTAATGGTGGAAACAAGTAAGAAAGGTTCTACTTTCATATCAATCAAACGTGGTATCGCTCCCGCTGCAGAGTTGGTGTGGAGAGTTGAAAGCACAACGTGACCAGTGAGTGATGCATTGATAGCAAGACTTGCTGTTTCGTTGTCACGAATTTCACCAACCATAATAATATCCGGATCCTGACGAACAAGTGTTCGGAGTCCATTAGCAAACGTAAACCCGATTTCAGGGCGTACCTGTGTCTGGTTGATTCGTTTCATCTGATATTCAACTGGGTCCTCAATGGTAGAAATGTTTACATCAGGAGTATTCAAAATATCTAATATAGTATAGAGCGTGGTTGTTTTACCAGAACCAGTTGGTCCAGTGGTCAATATCATTCCAGTTGTTGATTTAATTGCCCGATGAATACGCTCCAAACCCTCTCCGTGAAAGGACAACCCCTCCAATGTAAATCCTGACACATTTTCTCGCAACAAACGCATCACTGTTTTTTCACCATAATATGTTGGCAATGTAGACACACGAAATGAGACTTTTTCCCCATTCATATCTATTTTGAAACGTCCATCTTGTGGTAAACGTTTTTCATCCAACTTCAAACTTGAAAGAACTTTAATACGAGCAGTGATACTTGATGCGGTATTTTTTGGCAAAATCATAGCGTCATGCAACAGTCCATCAATACGATAACGCACAAGTAATTCTGCTTCTTGTGGTTCAATATGAATATCAGATGCTCCCTGTAAAATAGCGTGCTTTAACAACGTATCCACGATACGAACAACAGGAACATCGTCTGCTAACTTTTTCAAATCCTCTTCACTTGTATCTTCATCGTTTGAATCGGGTACATTTTTGAGTGCGACCGCATCTTTTTGAATCAATTCACCAAATTCTGCCTTAAGACTCTTCTGATACTGCAATAACACATTTTTCATGGACTCCCCATCGGTCAATCGTGGCAAAATCTTTAATTCAACTTTCTTTTTAACAAAATCAATCGCAGTCAAGTCTTCTGTATCCAACATGGCAACCTCCAGCGTCGAGTCGGTTTTTTTGAACGCAACAATGTTGTGATTACGAGCAATTGGCTCAGGAATAAGAGACAAAATCTCAAATGGAATTTTTTCCAATTTCAAATCAACAAATGGGATACCCAGAATGTATGCTTGCATCCGACGTAAGTCATCTTCGGTGATTTTACCTTTATGGACCAATATCTTTCCGATACTTTCTTTGGTATCCTCGTGAATTTTTTCGGCAGCAGTAACATCAGCACGTGATACTAAACCTGAGTCAAGTATAAAATCCTTAAGTTGTGCTTCTTCAATGTGCATATATGCACGAATTATAACAAAATTTTTTCTTACTCACACAAAAAATGTGTATAAGAAAAGACATCTTGCATCAATTTGACAATAATATCGTTAGCATGATATTATATATATGTTACGTTCGTCCACCTGGACGGGCCATTTTTTTACCAAATTTATAATTATTCACAAATCATATATGTTAGATCTTAAAGTAATCAATAGTGTGCTCGCACAACTGGAAGAAGAGAGAGGTATTCCTCAAGAAAAAATTATTGAGGCAATTGAACTCGCTCTAGCAACCGCATATAAAAAGGAGTACGGCAAAAAAGGCCAGATTGTTCGTGCTAAATTTGATCTGAATTCAGGAAAAACAGAAATGTTCCAAATCAAAGTGGTTGTTGATGAAACAACTGTTGTTATGGAGCAAGAAGAAGGTGAAGAAATACCTGAAAATAAAGAGTTGTATAATCCAGAACATCATATTATGCTTGCTGATGCCCGACGCATCAAAAAAGGAGTTGAATTGGGTGAAGAAATGGTTTTCCCTCTTGAAAATCATGATGATTATGGCCGTATTGCAGCCCAAACAGCAAAACAAGTTATTATGCAAAAAATCCGTGAAGCAGAAAAAATATCTGTTATGGGTGAATATGGTAAACGTGAAGGCGAAATCGTATCTGGAACAGTGCAACGTGTTGAACGAGGCAATGTGTTTATTGATATGGGACGAGCAACAGGACTATTGCCATACGAAGAGCAGATTCCTGGCGAACGATACGGTCAAGGTGAGCGAATTCGCGCATATTTGTACCGCGTAGAAGAAGGTGGTAAAGGCGTATTTCTACGATTATCACGTTCACATCCAAAATTCCTAGAAAAATTGTTTGAAACAGAAGCCCCAGAAATCGCAAATGGAACTGTTGTTGTGAAATCAATAGCCCGTGAAGCAGGATCTCGAACAAAAATAGCAGTATCATCAGCAGACTCACACATTGACCCTGTCGGATCAATGGTTGGACAACGTGGCGTACGTGTATCAACTGTTATGTCAGAACTTGGTGGTGAAAAAATAGATATTATTGAATGGTCAGAGGACCCAAAGAAATTTATTGAGGACGCTTTGTCCCCTGCAAAAGTATTGTCTGTTATCCTTGATGACAAAAATAACCAAGCAGTTGTTGAGGTTTCTGAAGACCAACAGTCACTTGCTATTGGCAAAGGAGGTCAAAACGTTCGTCTTGCAGCCAAACTAACTGGCTGGAAAATTGATATTAAATCAGTTAACCAATACGAGGAAAATTCTTCACTTCCCGAAGATGATGGGGTTGATTTAGGTGATGATGAATAATCATTATATCTTCCTTTTTTACTAAAAAAATAGTATAGTCTTGAACAATTAATAATAATTATGGATGAAATAACATTTCTTCATCCAAAACATTAACAACATGTCTGAAAATAACATATTGGTATACGCACTTATCGCAAGTGCCATTGCCATCGCATACGGTGTCTATCTCATTTACAAGATACTACGAAAACCAGCTGGTTCTGGGAAAATGGTTGAAATTGCATCTGCAATTCAAGCTGGTGCAAAAGCATACCTCAACCGACAATACAAAACGGTTGGTCTCGTTGCCCTTGTTATTGCAATAATCATGTTTTTTGCCGGATTTTCTTTTAATACAATCTGTGCATTCATCATTGGGGCGGTCTTTTCTGCAATTGCTGGATTTGTTGGCATGAACATCTCTGTTCGCGCAAACGTCCGCACTGCAGAAGCGGCAAAAAATGGGCTCAAGGACGCTCTTTCTTTGGCATTTGAAGGAGGAACAGTGACAGGTCTTTTTGTGGTAGGTCTTGGACTCCTTTCAGTATCTGGATTTTATCTGATGACAAAAGATCTCACTGCATTAATCGGTCTTGGTTATGGAGCATCTCTTATCTCAGTATTTGCTCGACTTGGCGGAGGTATCTTTACAAAAGGAGCCGATGTTGGAACAGATATGGTAGGTAAAATTGAAGCAGGTATCCCAGAAGATGACCCACGAAACCCGGGTGTCATTGCAGACAACGTGGGAGATAACGTTGGAGACTGCGCAGGTATGTCAGCAGACTTGTTTGAAACATACGCAGTATCCGCAATTGCTGTAATTTTACTTGGTAGTTCTATTTTTGGTGCAACATCATCCGCTGTCACATACCCACTTCTCATTGGTGCTGTCTCAATTATTACAACAATTATCGGTACATGGTTTGTTAGACTTGGTAAAAGTCAAAACATCATGGGTGCATTATATAAATCGCTTATCGTCACAGGTATTCTATCTGCAATTTCATTCTATCCTATTACCAAACTTCTGATGGCAAACAATGGTCAATACAGTGTTGGTAACCTATACATAGCATCTCTTATTGGACTTTTGGTAA
>JAUPVF010000010.1 GCA_030917185.1 Patescibacteria group bacterium | reverse complement strand
CAGCGACAAGGTCAAGTGGTTCACCAACAGCAACCTGTGGTAGTGTGACGTCTTCACTTTGGGATGCAGGGTCGCCAGATAACCAACCGGCGAATGTGACACGGGTTCCAGTGATAGAAAAATCTGGTATGTTTGCATTTGGTATATGTGTCACGATTTTGGTTCTAATTGTTTTTGCATCTTGCATCTGGGATGCAATTGTTCGTCGCCAAATAAGTTGGTAGAGTCGTTGTTGTTCTTCGGTATGCCCGGCTTTTTCTGTTGCCATGTGCGTTGGTCGGATTGCTTCGTGAGCTTCCTGGGCATTTTTGCTTTTTGTTGTATATGTGCGTAGTTGCAGATAATCTTTTCCAAATTTTCTCTCTACGACTTCTGCGATTTGTGCGAGCGCAACTTTACTTAATGTTGTTGAGTCTGTACGCATATATGTAATGAGTCCTGCCTCGTACAGTTTCTGGGCAATACCCATAGTGCGTGATGGTGCAAACCCGAGCCGTGAACTGGCGGCTTGTTGTAATGTAGATGTAATAAATGGGGGACGTGGTGATTTTTTCACATCAGACTCTTTGACGTCTTTTACTTGCCAACCACCTTTTTCTGCGACGGATACAATCCGATCCGCTTCATTTTTATCAGTCTGATCTTCTTCACAGATAACAGTAAAAGCATCTTTTTTTGTATTAGTAAGATCTGCGGACAGTACCCAAAACGGATGTGAAGTAAAAGCACGAATTTCTCGTTCACGTTCCATGATGATACGCAGTGCAGGGGATTGCACTCGACCTGCAGATAGCCCATAGCGAACCTTTTTCCAAATAAGTCCTGACAGGTCATACCCAACAAGCCGGTCTAATACACGTCGTGCCTCCTGTGCTTGTTTCAAATTATCATCAATATTACGCGGATGTTTAATCGCTTCTTTAACCGCGTCTTTGGTTATTTCATGAAAGACAACTCGTTTAGGATGTTTCAAACCTGTTGCCTCGGCAATGTGCCATGCAATTGCTTCACCCTCGCGGTCGGGGTCGGTTGCCAGCAACACCTCGCTTGATTTATGTGCAAGTGATTTGATTTCGCTTACAACCTTTTCTTTACCTTTGCTGATTTCATAATGAGGAATAAAACCACCTTCTATATCAATGGCTTGCTTGTTTGATTTTGGCAGATCACGAATATGTCCCACAGATGCAACAACTTCGTATTCTCCATCAAGGTATTTTGAAATTGTCTTTGCTTTTGCGGGTGATTCAACGATTAAAAGTTTCATTTCATTGATTATTACTTTATTTTTTTCTTTTGGCAAATTATTGACATTTTTTTAGTTTAGGAATTAAATAATATAAGAAGGAGTTTTGTGTGGAAAAAGAGGAAAAAAAGAATAATACGAATGATCGTGACCCGGTACCATTCACTGATGTCGGTATTGGGAGTCGTTTCAAGGTGCGCCTTGATAATGAGTTCATTTTTGTGAAAGTGAGTGAGAGCACTGGTCGAGTAGTCAGTGCTCCTGAACATCGGGCAAAAGAGGTGGATCAGCCACACCTTTTTTCTCAGAAGGGACTTACGGTTTATTTGCAATAAGCACAGGCGCGACTCAAGGAAGAGTCGCGCCTTTCATGTTATGTCTATAGTAAATGTACCTCACCCATCTCTTCTTTCAGCAGTCCTTTTATTTCCATACTCGCCAAAATCGTCTGAGTGACATATACCGGCTTTCCTAATTTTCGTATGATTTCATCTCGTGACAAAGGTTCATGTAGTAGGTTAATCACTTCATGTTCGTCGCTGGAGCATTCGGAATAATCGCGGGTAGAAAATAAATCTTCATGCGGGTGCAGACCAAGCGCAGAAATAATATCTTCCGATTGAGTGATTGGGGTTGCCCCAAGCCGTAGTAACATGTGTGGTCCCTCAGATGTTTTTGAAAAAATAGAATGGGGAACAGTGAATACATCACGGTTGTATTCAATTGCGTATTTAGATGTGATCAGTGTGCCACTTTGTAATTCCGCTTCAATCACCAGTGTGGCATGGCTCATACCGGCAATGATGCGATTGCGTTGGGGAAAGTTAGACGGATATGATGGAAAGTCATCCGCAAACTCCGACATCAAACATCCACCATGTTCTACTATCTCTTTGGCAAGTGTTCTGTGACTTGATGGATATAAATATCCATCTCCTAATCCTGATCCAGGGATTGCGACTGTTGGCAGTCCTGCTCGTAATGCTGTTCGATGACCAATAGAATCAATACCGAGCGCTAAGCCCGATACTATTGTAATCGGGTATCCGCGTAGTCCCTCAATTAATTTTTCACATACCGCTCTGCCATACTCACTAAACTTGCGTGAACCAACAACTGCAAGATATTTTTCTGTCTGAGGCATGTCTCCGACAATCCGCATGCTTTTTGGTGGGTCGTTAATTTCATTAAGGAGAGGAGGAAAATCATTTTTGTGGAGAGTACGTATATTCATAGTATAAGTATATCAAATCTACCATGCTATTTTACTGGGCTTTTCTTTTTGCCTGTGTTTGCTACACTGTATGTACTATGTTAGACATCAAATTTATACGAGAAAACAAGGATATTGTTGCTCTCGGTGCTGAGAAAAAGCACATTAAAATCGATCTGGACGCGCTTATTGTTTTGGATGACAAACGTCGCGAACTTCTCTCCGTGATTGAGAAAAAACGAGCAGAACAAAATGAGGTTAGTCAAAAAATCGTTCGAAGTCCTGAGCCAAACTACAAGGCACAGATGATTACCGAAATGCAGACACTGAAAGCAGACTTGCAGAAAGAAGAAGAAGAGTTGAAAAAAGTTATGCATGACTGGCAAATGCTGATGGTCGCAGTGCCAAACATTCCTGACATGTCTGTGCCGGAAGGTGTGGATGATGCAGATAATAAAGAAGTGAAAGTGTGGGGAGATATTCCACAATTTGATTTTACGCCAAAAAGCCATATTGATCTCATGACCAATCTTGGTATGTTAGATTTAGATCGGGGAACTAAAGTTGCTGGTTTTCGTGGATATTTTCTGACAGGTGCGGGTGCTGAATTACAATTTGCATTGTGGCAATTTGTGACGGACTTTTTCCGTAACAAAGGAGGGTTCACGCCAATGATTGTTCCATCACTTGTTCGCAGGGAGCCGTTTATGGGTACTGGATATTTGCCACAAGGCGAAGAAGATTTATACAAAACACAAGATGATGAATACTTGTCTGGTACAGCAGAAGTTGCGACAATGGGATTTTACATGGATGAGACAGTAGATAAAAAAGACTTGCCAATAAAAATGATTTCATTTTCTCCGGCTTTCAGACGAGAGGCAGGGAGTCACGGCAAAGATACCCGTGGCATTATTCGTGTTCATGAGTTTTATAAATTTGAACAAGTTGTATTGTGCGAAGCATCTCACACCGAGTCTGTTAAATATCATGAGGAACTAACGGCTAATGCGGAGGAATTAATGCAAGCATTGAAATTGCCATATCATGTTGTAGTGAATTGTGGTGGTGATCTTGGGCTTGGGCAGGTTAAAAAATACGATATTGAAGCATGGCTACCATCCGAAAAAACGTATCGCGAGACACACTCATCTTCTTATTTCCATGATTTTCAAACACGCAGATTAAACATTCGTTACCGCGATGACGACGGTAAATTAAAGTTCGTCCATTCACTCAATAATACTGCACTGTCTGGTCGGCCACTCATTATGATTGTTGAGAATTATCAAAACGCCGATGGAAGTATTCGTGTACCAGATGTTTTGCAACCGTACATGGGTGGTAAAACCATTATCACTAAAAAATAATTTATTTTTCTCCACACATTATGAGTGCTCCTCACTCGTTTCAACGTGATGAAATAATACGAAAAAAGAGAAACAAGCGGTTACTAAAATATGGTTTGTTGTTTTTGAGTTTTATTGTTGTTATTGCTCTCTTGTCGTATATCTCGCATCTGAAAAGTCTACGTGTCTCTACGATTGAATTAGAGGGTGGGGTACTGGTTACCCAAAAAGATATTTCTGCCGAGTCACTGGAACTACTTTCAGGTTCATACCTGTGGCTCTTTCCACGTGATAACAGTTTGATATATCCAAAAACAGAATTAGAAAAAAAACTTAGAGAGAAATTCAAACGTATTGACCGTATTTCCATTAGTTCAAAAAATCCAACTACCATAGTTGTGACAATTACTGAACGGCAAGCAAAGTCGCTGTGGTGTGACACATTACCAGGAAAGGCAGAGGTGAGGACTATTCAAACTGAAGATGCCTCTACAACAGAACAAGTAATAATTCCTCCGAGAAACAATCAGGGCACCTGCTATTTTATGGACGATAACGGTATGATTTTTACCGAAGCCCCTCAATTTTCTGGTGATGCGTATTTCAAATACTACGGACTTGTATCATCATCCTCGCCAATTGGTAGTATATATACAGCATCAAGTACTGCATTTCGTACATTGGCAGACTTTGTGACACGTATGCAACGTATCGGGATTGATCCAGAATACCTAGTTGGGACACCTAACGGTGAGTATACAGTATTTATATCTGGTGGAGGTAAAATATATTTTGATGTTACAGAACCGTTGTCAAAAACAGGGGACAATCTAGAAGCATTACTGCGTGCGCCAGTATTTGCAACTGGTACTCGTTCCCACATGCCGGTTGATTATATTGACCTCCGGTTTGGAAATAAATTGTTTTATAAATTAAAATAAACCCCCTATTTTGTTTTTACAAAACGGGGGTTACTGAGTTCAGGGAATATTCTTAGAATTTCCTCGTCGGACATTCCAAGTTCTTTTGCCATTCTTATTGTTGGCAAATCAACCGTAAATTTATTCTCATCAAATCTCATTTAAGATTATCTCCATGTTTGTTTATATCAGAAAAATATAGTATAGTCAACGGTATGAATTTTTGGCAGACATTAAAAAAACCAATACTGGTGCTTGCCCCTATGGCGGATGTAACCGACCCTGCCTTTCGGCGCATCATAGCAAAATACGGCAAGCCGGATGTAACGTGGACTGAATTCGTTTCTGCTGACGGACTATTTTTGGGTGGGTATGATGCTTTAATCAAAGACTTGGCATTTGCCGAGGAGGAACGACCTATTGTGGCGCAATTTTTTACATCTCATCCAGACATGATGCGAAAAGCATCCGAACTTGCACGGACACTTGGTTTTGATGGAATTGATATTAATATGGGATGTCCCGACAAGAGTATAGAAAAACAGGGTGCCGGTGCGGCATTGATAAAAAACCCAAAACTGGCACGCGAAATTATTCGTGCTGCCAAAGAGGGTGCGGGTGATCTTCCGGTGTCAGTCAAAACACGAATCGGATTTAATAAAAATGAATTGGAAACATGGCTACCAGAATTGCTCGCAGAAGAACCGGCGGTCATCACAGTTCACGCACGAACACGCAAAGAAATGTCACTTGTACCGGCACGCTGGGAGCATGTAAAGCGGGCAGTAGAGATACGCAATAGTATGGGGAGCAAGACATTAATTTTCGGAAATGGAGATGTGACAGATATTACAGATGCACAAAATAAAGTGATGGAGACGGGATGTGATGGTGTCATGCTTGGTCGTGCGATTTTCGGTAACCCATGGTTATTTTCTAATCCACAACATATTCCATCTATTGATGAAAAGTTACAGGTGATGGTAGAGCACACTAAATTATTTGAAACATTATTGCCACACAAAAATTTTTCCATAATGAAAAAGCACTACAAGGCATACGTGAATGGTTTTGACGGAGCAAAGGAACTACGAATGAAACTAATGGAGACAAATAATGCTCGGGAAGTAGGAAGTATCGTTTTGGACTTTCTCAAAAATAACTCAATAAAATCTGGGTCATAAAATATGGCTTAAAATAATGCTATTTATGGAACAGCCAAAAGAAAATTAATTTTTCTGCATAATTTAGTTGACAAAAAGTCCACTATGGTGTATGATATATCCAGAAAACGTTTTGAAGGGAAGACTAAGGGGGTAGTAAGCGTGATGACCCTACGGGCAAAATGCTACAACTGGCCCCGGGCACTCGCCACCACCTTAGTCTTCCCGGAAAGGGGAGCCAGATGCTATGATTTAGCACTGGATTCGTGTAGCATCCCATAGGGGACGCCACGCGAGAAAATTTTGGTGATATAATAAAAGGGACCGCTGCGGCCCAATGGCGCGTATAGGTTTACGTAATCGTCGCCCGGCACGGCGGTCCCACGCAATCATTCATAATCCTTCCTCCTTATCCAATAGACGCTCAGCCACCGTGCAGGGCGTCTTTTTGTATCTATTTTTCATATTACACATCTCTCTGGTATACTGTACCTATGGCAGAAGCATTATATAGAAAATACAGACCTCAAACATTTGCGGATGTGATTGGTCAGGACCATATTGTTAAAATTCTTGAAGCCCAGACTAAATCTGGTGATGTGTCCCACGCATACGTCTTTGCTGGTACCCGAGGGACAGGTAAAACATCAGTTGCCAGAATTTTTGCTCATGCAATCGGAACAAGTGCAAATGATATATATGAAATTGATGCCGCATCAAACAACGGTGTGGATGAAATGCGTGCCTTGAATGAGTCCGTCAACACGTTGCCATTTGAATCAAAATACAAAGTCTATATTTTGGACGAAGTTCATATGTTGTCAAAGTCAGCATCAAATGCGTTACTGAAAACTCTGGAGGAACCACCAGCACATGTTATTTTTATTCTCGCAACAACCGAAATACACAAAATCTTAGATACGGTGCTTTCTCGGTGTGAAGTCTATACATTCAAAAAGCCAACTCAGGATGTATTAAAAAAAGTAGTGATGAATGTTACAAAAAAGGAAGGTTTTTTGATTGATGAATCATCTGCAGAACTTATTGCACTTTTGGGTGATGGATCGTTTCGCGATACTTTGGGTATTGTCCAGAAAATCATTTCATATTCGTCTGATAAACATATTTCTGAGGAGGAGGTGAGACTGGTAACCGGTGCTCCTGCTATCAGTTTGGTACATGATGTTGTCTCTGCTATCGCCGAGCGTGATTTGAACAGGGGACTATCTGCTGTCAAAACAGCACAGAGCCAAAATATTGATATGTCTGTTTTTTTGAAATTAATTTTGCATACCACTCGTGCCGTGTTGCTCGTACGTTTTGGTGCACCCGCTGTAGTACGCGATGAATTATCATTATCTGAGTTTGCGTTTGTTGAACAAACTGCTCAAAAAAGTGGTTCATTGTCATCACATACATTGCTTGAATTATTGACGGCATACGAACGCACAACAGGTGCATACATACCATCACTACCACTTGAACTTGCCTTAATTGCGATTATAAATGGGGAAGGTGGCAAATAATTCAAAAAAGTGTAATATAGATGTGTTTAGTAATATATTTGGGGGATCGTCTAATGGTAGGACATTTGGTTTTGGTCCAAAGAATCGGGGTTCGAGCCCCTGTCCCCCAGCTAGGGTTGACATAATTATAATTATACTGTAAAGTAATTTTGGAGGTGAACGTGTTTGAGCTTATCATCTTTTTTCGCAGTGGGCACACAGTTTTTGTAGATAGCCGAGTTCCATGTGGCTCGGTTACAGAGGCTGTTGCGCTGTGGAAGCGACAATATTCATCGCGAAGATACGCAACTGTCTGGTCGTGTGAAAATAACCGTACCGTCAAGTATCTTATTCCGAAGGCCCGATAAGCGTTATTGGGCCTTTTCTGTTATCAAAATTTGTTTTAAAATAGTTCCAACTTCATACTAAACGGTCAAAAATAATTATCTGTAAATCTAATTCATGAAAGAATACATAAAAAAGTTTCATCTGGAAAATAAGGAAATAATAGATGTTACAACTGTAGTTTTCGTTATTACAGGTTTAGTTCTTAATATAAATCCAGAAAATCAACTTAGAAAAATAAGTATAGGCCAAGTAGATTTTTTTCTGTTGTCTTTATCGATAATACTATTAATTTATCTTTTATATCAATCATTTATTTTTTTTATACAACCATTATTAAATACTGGACTTCAATCAAACCAAATTGACCCTCATAAAAAATTAAAAGAGGAAATATTTAATATTACTAAAATCCTCTTGCCAATCCTTTTTATTTTTCTTCTTATCTTATTATTTGTAATAAATCTTATTGTTTATTTAATTTTAACCTTTCCGAGAGAATCACTGTTTCTGGTTGCCAGTGTATTTTCGTATCTATTGTTTTTTGGATTTGGTTTAACTGTTCCGAGTCAAAAAGCATGGATTCAAAATATTTTTGGAGTTTTGTGGATAATTTTAGCAGTAGTATTACTTTTAATCATTCCTATTTATTTATACCTTGAAGGTAGCTGGTTGTCTCTAAAATAGTTCCAACTCTATACCAAACGGTCAGCACTTGCTTAATCTGAATAACAGAGTATTCTTGGTCGCAGGAGAACCATGTGAAGTCTAACAAACCTAAACCTGTTGTATCAAAACGCGTTATCCTTCCTCGAGGGGCAACAAAACGTTTTCAAGAAATTCTAAAGGAAGGTGGAATTATTACCATGATAACAGTTGATTATTCTCGTCCATCCAGACCGGGACAGGTAAGTTGGGGCAAGAGTTTTCTCACCGGGAAAGAAGTCAAAGGTATCAAGATAGAGTAAGGTTTTAGGATTGAACTTTTGCTGAATCGACTCGCTCACATTGATAATGGGCGAGTCTTTTGTTTTATTTGAAAATGTACCATTATGGTTCCAGTTTTGCCCCAGACGGGTAGCAAATATGGTATAAATATATAATCAATTATTTACGTCAAATCTACATGAGTGAACTCGAAAAAAATTTTAATAAATTTAAGGAAATAACAAGAGAGGAATTTTTCATTGCAAAAGAAATTAAAGAGCATCTAAAAATCAAAGATACTGATGCAATACTGGACGTGGGGTGTGCAGGAGGCAACCTCTCAAGATCGCTAGTAAAAGATTCAGTAAATATTACTTTTCTAGACGTCAATGAATTTGACTTCTCTCCTCAAGAAAAATTCATCCATGCTTCTTTTGAGGAAGCAGAGATAGAGGATAAGTATGATTTTATATTAACTTCTCATGTTTGGGGACATTTTTATAGAAATAATAGCTTTGAGTTTTGTTACAGAAAAGCGCATGACCTTCTCAAAGAAACTGGAAAGTTAATTGTTGTACATAACTCCAACAAAGATTTTACTGGTAAATTGATCGACTTTTCTAAAACCTTGTTTAAGGAAATTGAGTTTGATGTTTTCTTGGATGAATGTCTGAAAAGTGAAACTTATAAAGAATACTATTTTGACGTGAATCTGAAGGCAGAGACGTATGGAGAACTGGCCAGGTTAGTCCAGGTTCTATTGGTCGTTCCTGATGAATTGTTTTATGAAAAGGTTGGTGAAATGACTAAATATTTAGAAAATAATCTAGAAAGACCTGAATTTTCAATTAATCAAAGACTTTTGGTAATAGAAAAATAGGTCCCAACTTTGCCCCAAACGGCTAGCAAATACTTTGAATTCAAACTGGTATATAATTACAGTATGAAAAAATATGAGAAAGCCATAAAGGATTATTTAGTTGAACGGAGTTGGGATGATTTACGCCCAGCCGATTTGGCAAAATCAATTTCAATTGAATCTGCGGAATTACTAGAGTTGTTTCAGTGGACAAATCAGAGTTTGACAGAAGTAAAAAAAGATAAAGAAAAATTGGATCAAATTAAAAAAGAACTTGCTGATGTATTGTTATATTGTTTTGATATGAGTGTGCTTCTTGGATTGGATACGGGTAAGATTTTATTGGATAAACTAGAAAAAGTTAAACAAAAATATCCTGCACATCTTTTCAAGAACCGGAATAAAAACGTTGATGCGGGGTCAGAGGATATTTATTGGAAGATTAAAAAAGAGCATAGGATGAAAGGGGATTGAGTAATAAAAATCTCTCGGTATTCTCCCAGATAGTTTGACATTTTTGAATGAAGTTATATCCTGTTGTCAGGAGATTTTTATGCCAGATACACAGCGTGATATCCAGGGAGGAAAAGTCAACCTTCTTGAACAGATGGTGGGTATGAATTTGGATGGGTTCACTGTCCAAAAGTGCACGGAGGTCTATAAGATTGACGATGATGGCACCAAGACCAAGTCCGTTGGCTATTTTAAGGACAAAGAGGTTGCAGAAGCTTATGCACAAAACAAAGTACATGCCGCCTGGCACAAAACCAAGTCGGTATATTTGCTCACTGACGGCAAGATCGGTTTTCTGATGGGGGAGAGAGCCGCCCTCATCGACGACGAAGCCACTATTGTTGTCGAAGTGCGTGATGCGATATTAGCAAAACTGACACCTGCCGAACGCAAAATATTGGGTGTCTGAGTATTGTTCTTGGAGTTTTTGAAGGCACGACGTACCCAATCGTCGGCCTTTTCTTTTGTATGAAAAGCCCCACCTTTGGGTATGTGATGGGGCTTACAGGCTTTTCAACCTGGGTCGTTTTCTCACACAATAGGGTTAGGCCAATATCCGCAGCCATGTGATTGTTTTTTACGCGGGACCTATCGCATTGAGTCGGACTTACCGAAAGTCGCTGTTTTTGCACAGGATCGTTGACCAACGAACCAGCGACTGGTGGTGTATGGATGTTGTTTCATCCTCTATAATAATATCACAAAAAATTTGAGTTAAATAGTTCCGATTTTATACCAGATTTATAGCACTTGATTTTTCGTGAATTACATATACTCTATGGGTAGAGGTGACCATCGTGGAATTTTTTACTATCACAGATATAAAAGCCAGATTGTTCGGTAAATTCAACACTCGTGAAGAAGGAGAAGCCGAACTGAGAAAACTCGGGTATGCTCCAAGTGAGGATATGATTAAAGGTTGGTTTCCGGGAGGTAAAGCCGATCCAATCATGAAGCAAGGCGAGAAACAATTATGGGTTGTTCCATGGAAGGATCCACTCAGTATTGAAGAGCTCGAACTCAGAATCCTAGCTCAAAAGGACTAAGAATTATTTCTCTGAGAATTTTTGCTTACTTAAATAAATGCACTAAGTATTCAATCTTCGGCATTTTC
>JAUPVF010000009.1 GCA_030917185.1 Patescibacteria group bacterium | reverse complement strand
CTCCATTACTATATTTATTGTTATCTACATCAACGCGATTACTCGTCGCAAATTTATCGGTATTCTGAAAGGTATCGGTATTGATGCGGTTGCAATAGAGTTTTCGTATATTTTACAATCAATTTTTTATGCATTGATGGGAGTTCTGATTGGTTTTCTCATTCTATACGGGATGCTTGTTCCATATTTCAATGCGCATCCTATCAATTTCCCATTTAGTGATGGTATTTTGGTTGCAGAGTTGTCAGGGACAATTATCCGTGGAGGTTTGTTGCTTATTGCCACAATTATTGCAGGTTATATTCCTGCACGATTGGTTGTTAAACAAAATACTTTGGATGCAATTCTCGGCCGTTAATATACATATATGAACCCAATAATTTCTGTAAAAAATTTAGTGAAATCATACAAAAGTGGCGACTCGGAGTTAGTCGTGCTCAAAAACCTAGAACTGACTGTTCCTCGTGGACAATTTTTATCTATCATCGGACGATCTGGGTCCGGTAAATCCACACTGTTGTATCAGTTGGGTTTACTTGATCATCCAAACCAAGGTCAAATTGTGATTGATAGCACTGATGTAACCAAACTTGACCATGATTCCCGAACAAAATTTCGTTTGAACCAACTCGGATATGTGTTTCAAGACTATGCGCTGATTCCCGAATTAACAACCTTGGAACAGGTAATGCTTCCACTTTTGATGCAAGGGTTAAAGGCAAAAGATGCAAAAGATAAAGCGATGAAATCACTTGAACGCATTGGGTTGTCAGATAAACTCAGCAACCTGCCCAGCCAGTTATCCGGAGGTCAACAGCAAAGAGTTTCTATTGCTAGAGCGATTGCTCATGAACCACAGATTATTTTTGCAGATGAGCCGACAGCAAACCTTGATACGGAGACATCGGATTCGGTATTACAAGCATTTCTGTCACTGCACAAACAAGGTCAAACGATCATTATGGTGACACACGAACCCGAATACGCCCGGCTGACTGATCGAACTGTCGTGTTATCAGATGGCAAAATATTATCAGATACAACAAATACAAAATAAATTATAAATACACACATTATGAAAAATATACTTAATTGGATACAAACACATTATATTTGGTCGGGTGCAATCATACTCATTCTTGTTATCGGTGGTTATAAAATTTTCCAGAATGGTCAATCAACAACCGATTTATTTACTGTGGCAAAAGGTGATGTCGTCCAGCGTGTGATTGTGACCGGTAATACTAAGGCGGTTAAAACTGTTGAACTTGGTTTTGAAAACAACGGTAAAGTTGCACGGACATATGTGGACGTCGGTACACGTGTCGTTGTAGGTCAGACACTTGTTTCTTTGGATCAGAGTTCTCTGTCTGCTGATTTATTGAGTGCAGAGGCAACATTAGCAAGTAGTCAGGCACGGTTAGATGAATTGAAAAAAGGTACACGACCAGAGGAGATCGCTATTGCTCAGACTGGAGTTGATAATGCACAGACGTCTGTTATTGATGCGGAATCCAACATGTCCTCAAAACTAATCGATGCATATACTCGGGTAGATGATGCGATTCATAATAATGTGGACCAATTGTTTAGCAATCCTCGCACAACAAATCCACAATTCAATCCGACACTTACAGACTCTCAATTAAAAAATGATATCAATCAGTCACGATCTGATATTGAGACAACATTAAATACATGGAAAACAACTGCTGGAAATCTGAATGCACCTCAACCTAATCTGGATCAAATCAAATTATTTGTTGATAAAGTTGCTCTTGCAGTTAATTCACTATCAAGCAGTTCTAATTTGTCACAAACTACTGTTGATGGATATAAAACATCTATTTCAACTGCTCGTACAAACATATCAACAGCAATATCAAACTTAACTGCCGCTCAGGAAAAATTAAACAGTGCCCGTTCAGCGCTTGCTCTTGCTAAAGATACACTTTCATTAAAGAAAAATGGAAACACTCCAGAAGTTATCAAAGCACAAGAGGCAGTTGTATTACAAAATCAGGCAAAAGTACAAAGCGTCCAATCTCAGTTGTCAAAAATGAGTTTGCGATCACCTTTGAACGGTATTGTCACCAAACAAGACGCCAAAGAAGGAGAGATTGTTACTCCTGGCAAGACGGTTATTTCAGTCATCTCGGATAGTGATTTGGAAATTGAATCAAATGTTTCAGAAATCAATATCGGCAAAGTATCAATTGGTAATCCTGTTGATATTACACTTGATGCTTTCCCCGGAGAAACGTTTACTGGAACTGTCACATATATTGACCCCGGGGAAACTATTGTCGGTGGAGTTGTAAACTACAAAGTGACTATTGTGTTCAGTCAGAAATATCCACAAATGAAAAGTGGTCTCACAACAAATCTTGATATAAAAACAGCAACAAAAACTGATGTGATTCGCATACCAGAATATTCATTGATACGTAAAGAAGGAGCATTGTCTGTGTCTAAAAAAGAGGGGGAGAAATTTGTAGAAGTCCCCGTAACAATCGGCTTGGTTGGTCAGGATGGTTTTGTGGAGGTGCTTTCGGGCTTAAATGTTGGAGATGTCATTAATGCGGTTGTGCCTGTGCAATAATTAAAAACATGAAAGATCCAATTATTCGTCATCCAGAAATATTCAAGATGCATAAGTTTATGTTTCTGGCTGCAAAATCAATGGATAAGGTTTTGGAAGCGCAACTGCATATTGGATTTTCTCAGTGCATGATATTGATGTATGTACACAAACACCCTGGCGTATCCCAGCGTGATATTTCTCATGATCGAGAAATAACGCCCGCTGCCGTCAGTCGTCATATAGAAGCATTAGTGGAAAAAGCATATCTGACACAGGAAGAAAATCAAAAAAATAAACGGGAGCATATACTTAGAGTGTCTCAAAAAGGTGAACATCTTTTGGAAAAAATCATGACCCTAATGGATGCAGAAATAGAAAATCTTTTTTCTGGGGTTAGTAAAGAAGAAATTCATACAATCGATTCTGTCTTTTCCAAATTGTTGTCATCGTTTGATTCTCACCGATCTGAATGTTAAGATACTCCCGCCATGAGAAGAATCCATTATTACACGCCGATAATACTGCAGAAAATTGGATATATTCTCTTTTTTTTGATTTATAAACTATTTGTTTCTATTGAAATACGGGGTAAAGAACATCTCACTTCTTTATCAGAGCCAATCATTATTGCCACAAACCATACCAGTGAATTAGATGCAACGGCCATTCCTTTGGTTTTGCCATTTTTTTCTAAATTTTTTCCGATTTATTTTGTAACTAATTCAGAAGATAAATACAGAACATTTGGTTGGAGAAGTTATTTGTATGGTGGGGTGTTTTTTAACATGCTTGGTGGGTATTCTGTATATTCTGGGAATAAAAACTATGCGATTGCTTTGGCTGATCATGTGGATATACTAAAACACGGTCACACTATTTGTATTTTCCCTGAAGGCAAACGGACACGAGATGGTATCTTGAATCCTGCCCGTGGCGGACTTGGATATTTAGTACATACAACAGGGGCAGTTGTGGTGCCGGTTGCAATAGATACTTTTTTTAATATCTCATTATGGGATTTTTTAACTTGTCAGCGAAAAATAGTAATAACTATTTGCAAGCCAATGACACGTGATGAATTAGTATCTACTTCCCATCCAACTGTTGAAGATTATCGTTCGGTAGGTCAAAAGGTGTTAGAAAGAATCGATGAGGTGATGGAGTAGGGATTGAAAAAGGTATATAATAAAGAGTATATGTTAAATCAGAATACAATTCAGGCAATTTTAGGTATTACAGAAAAGGTTTATCTTAAACCAGAGGAGATGGCAGATAAGATGAATATAACTTTTTTTCCATTTGATAAAACACAAGTCAGTCCAGAGGTATTGTATTTTAGGCAAAAATTAGAGGATACTTTTAACGAACTCCATGTTAACATTGTACCTTACGGCGAATCTTTGACTGTTATTCCGCTTCATAAAGTTTTTAGAAATATACTAAAAATACTGGTCGCAAATTGCATGTATGGTGTACGGAGTTTATTGAAGTTGTCAAAAAAAGGGCATTATTTTAACATGACCGCTATCTCTTTTTTGTTCAAACGAATTAAAGTAAAAAAAGGTATTTCTATTGTAGTCACGGGGGAACAACTCTTGGAAAATCTTCCAATGCAATACATATATAGTTTCAAGGATAACTCAATCGTGTCTATTTTGGATTTTCCAAAAAATATTTCGGAAACAAGTTCATTTCATGAGCATTTTGATACCGCTCTCAATTTATTTGTTGAGCATATGACAAATATAGTTATTGGAGTCAATAAAGAAAAATGGCTATTATATAATTTTAATGCATCACATCCGATTTTTCCTCTGAATACAAATTTTAAGGAAAATGTTCTACATGCTTTGGTACCGAAAATAGTTGCACCAATTCGACCCTACAAATTGTCTGAATTTATCATATCAAAAAATCATTTTGATATAACTGATGATAAACATAGACACCAGGTGAAAGATCTTGTTGATGGCGCGTTATTATTTAGTCAAACGAATCTGTATCCAGATGGTAAGAAAATTGACAGTTTGCCATTTAGAAATGATTTCTATCGTTGGATTGGTAAGTTGCATTTAGATAATCGAAACGGTATGAGTTACGGGTTTTTGGCAGTCCAGTTACCGGGTGGAATATCTGAACTCATTAAAAAGGATGAATTTGAATCACAGATCAATCATAAAATTGATTCAGAAGAATTTTTATTTGTTGGGAATGAACTATATATACAAATCATATTAAAAAATGAGAAATACTGGATGAAAGTCCCTGAGGTCTGGGTACTTAGCCAAAAATCGGGTTCTGATAAAACACACGTCAATCCACAAAGGGATTTGATTAAACTAGGTCTATCTAATGGAAAAATGATTATAGAGACTCAGTATGGGGCTGTTATTGATAATGATTACAAAACATCTTTTGATACTCAGGTTATCTTGGCACATGCAGTAGGGAATGCCATTATTGCTTCAATTCTTGCTCATAACAATCAAAGTGGTGATTTTGTGCGTCAATATACGACCAAAGGCATCTCAATCAGTCACTGGCATGGATATATACACCCCCAACATGTTCCTGCTGGTTGGTATGTCCACGGTGTAGCCAACCCACACGTTGCCTGCTCTTCTCCGCAGTCTGCATTGTTTGCACTTGGTGGAAAACTTAACTCATTTATTGATGTAATGGGCAATGGTTCCGAATATCATGGGGATATCCACATTGAACCCCACCATGGCACAAACATTTGTTATACTTCGGTAAAAGATTTGGCAAATTATCTTCTGCAAGATAAAAACGCTTCAATGTTAGGCAATACATATTATTATTTGTATAATGATTCTGTATGTTAGGCAGTTTTAATATCACTTTTGATTACTTCAGTATTACTTTACTATTAGGAGGTTTTACCGCTCTCTTATCCGGTTTTGTTGTTTTTATACACAACAGAAAAAAAGCTGAAAATATTGCTTGGTTGTTATCAAACCTTACATCCGCCATTTGGAGTTTCGGTTATTTTGCGATGATTAATGCTCGTACACATGATTTTGCAATGTGGAGTAATTGGATATTACACATGGCATCAATCTATGTCCCAGTATTTTATTTTCTGTCTGTTGCGTTTATTACAAACACTTTCCATCTATATAGAAAACAGATTCTTGCTTCCGCTTTCGTTGGTTTTATCTTTTTGTTTTTTGTACCTACAACATGGTATGTCACCGATGTTATACCAAAAGCACATTTTAACTTTGTATGTGATGCCGGTCCTTTATATATTTACTATACAATATATTTTTTTGCTGTTGTTCTCTATGCCCTTTTGTTAGTTTTTAGAAAACTAAAATCAGAAACTGATTCTATACAAATACAACGTTATAAATATATCATTCTATTTACTATATTTGGTTTTGCTGGTGGGGGAAGTGTATTCTTTTTGACTTTCAATATCCCAATATTACCTTATCCGTTGATATTATTTGCGTTGTATCCCGCGGTTAGTGGGTATGCAATTTTCCGATATCAGTTATTTGATGTAAAAGTTATTGCTACAGAATTATTAGTTTTTGTTATCTGGATATCATTTTTGGTTCGTATCATTACATCTAACAGTATCAACGACCGTCTCATTAATATCACCCTTCTTTTGTTCATGATTGTTGCAGGGATATTTCTTATTAGAAGTGTTATTAAAGAAATAAAACTTCGTGAGCATATTCAAAAACTTGCAACTGATTTGGAGCGGGCAAACCAAGACCTTGCGAATGCAAATAATAGACTGAAAGAATTAGATCAACTCAAATCAGAATTTTTGTCTCTTGCAACACACCAGATCAGAGGACCACTTACTGCAATCAAGGGTTACGCATCGTTATTGCTCGAAGGTGATTATGGAAAAATACCAGTAAAGGCACGTAATGCCGTACAGGTTATGTTTAATTCAACCCAGAATCTTGTTGTTATCGTCAATGAATTTTTGGATATTTCACGTATTGAACAGGGACGAATGAAATACGATATGGTTGATTTCGACATGAACACATTGGTTACTGATATTGTGACTGAACTCAAGCCAATGATTGATAAAGCGCAACTGTCTGCTGATATTATCGTAGACAAACATAATCCATGTGAGGTTCATGCTGATATGGGTAAAATCAAACAGGTTGTCGGAAACTTGATTGATAATTCAATTAAATATACGCCACAGGGAGGTATCACAGTGTCTGTATTAAAAGAGAATAAAAAAGTCAGGATACAAATCAAAGATACTGGTATTGGTATTGCACAAGATGATGTATCAAAATTATTTGCAAAGTTCAGTCGTGCCAAAGATGCCTTTCGTACCAATGTGATTGGTACTGGACTTGGGCTGTATGTTGCTAAACAAATGATAGAGGCCCAGGGAGGCAAAGTATGGGTTGAATCAGAAGGTTTGGGTAAGGGTTCAACGTTCTATATTGAATTACCTGAAAAATCTGTATAATACCTGCTATGGCACAAGAATCTGCATGGGATAGGGAATACAGGCAATCACAACTACTCACTAAGGATAATAAACCGCAGGCAGATGTGGTTCGTTTTGTAACATATTTGAAAAAAGAGCAAGGAATTGATATTGGTGGTACAACAGTATTAGACCTTGGGTCTGGTACTGGACGAAATTCATATTATTTTGCGGAACTTGGTGCAAGCGTTACCGGTTTTGAAATATCTAAAACAGCAATTACAATTGGAAAAGAGAATGCAGACAATGCTGGGTTGCACATTGAATATAAAAAACAAAGTATCGGAGATATTTTTCCAATAGCAGACAGTTCAGTTGATATTATGTTGGATATAACATCATCAAATTCATTATCAGAACGAGAGCGAGAAATATATTTGGCGGAAACTCATCGGGTATTACGTTCTGGTGGATATTTTTTTGTAAAAGCGTTGTGCAAGGATGGCGATCAAAATGCTAAACATTTGTTAGAACATTCAAAAGGGGAGGAGAAAGACACCTACATATTACCCGGGGTTGGTATTACTGAACGAGTCTGGACCAAAAATGATTTTGTGTCTACATACGAAAAATATTTTACTATTATGCATCTTGAAAAAAAGACAAGTTATTCCCGTATGAACAATCGTTCCTACAAACGCAACTTTTGGCTTGCGTATATGAAGAAATAGAGCCATATTTTTAGGCGATATTGACACACATTTATATAAATGATATTATGTGTTCAGTAGTACATTACCAATTCCTCTTATGAAGGAGCTCAGACAATGAAGAAGATACAGGTTCTCTCTCGACTGGATACTCACATCAAACATGGAAAAATCCGGGTCAAAGGCGAGGTTGCTTTCGCCCAATTCTTTCACGGGTGGCTCGAAAATCTCACTATTCCCAGCGACGAGAAGTACGACTTCTACGACATCGCTCATTACCTTCCCCAGCTTGCTGTGGACGCATGGGAAGCGATGAGGACAGGTACGGACGATCTCGCAGTTCTCTATCGTCAGCGATATGAACAGAGCACTGGTCGTTCGCCCGTCAACTTGATGGAACTCGGCGAGAACATCCTCGAGCAAGGTGCTGGGATCAACGTCCTTCGCTACGTTCTGTCGGCAGTCGTCGGTGAGCGGTGGATCGAAGACAAGGTGGACGCTTATTGTCATGCGCAGAGCACTGCTCTTCAGGGTATGTTCGATAAGTTTCTCCGTCTTGTCTACGGTCAAGGTCTGTTCGAGATCATCCGTGATGAGAGCGAACGTGGCATGAAGGGTAAGTTCGGTTCAACCGAACTCCGCACGTTCGTTATGGCAGGTCGCACCATGTTTACCTTCGCTCGTCCCAAGAAAAAGGGTATGGAGGTCAGTATCACGTTCGTTGCGGGCGACGACGACAACCTTGCTCTCGAAGCAGGCATTCAGTCGGTTGAGGCAAATCTGCCGACAGCATTCAATATGATCGAAGATGTGATCACACGGTGGCCGAAAACGCAGGAAGAGCGTATAGCCATCTTCAAGAGCAACAACAAAGTTGCTCCTCTCGCAGTTCACGTCATGCGTCGTGCGCAAGCGAAAGAAGAGATAACAAAATAAGAAGGAAGCCCAATACAGGCCACGGGGTGAAAATCCCGTGGCCTTTTTGTAGCCCACCCTCAGGTTCTTCTGGTAAGAAATGGATATGAATGAACTTGTTGCATCAGAGAATCTGTAATCAAGAGGTTGGGATAGTTATTATATTTCATAATTTTTGATAATTTGCTACAATGCATATATGTCAACCAAAAAAACCTTACTTTCAGGGGTAAAGCCGACAGGCAGACCCCATATTGGCAACTATTTCGGTGCAATGAAGCAGTTTGTTGATATGCAAAATGATTACACTGCAATTTACATGATTGCTGACTATCATGCTCTTAACTTGGTACAGAATAAATCTGAAATGGCACAAAATATCTTGGATGTTGCGATTGATTATTTAGCCCTCGGTATTGATCCACAGAAATCAATTATTTTCAAACAGTCTGATGTTCCAGAACATGCTGAATTGACGTGGATTTTTGACACCATTACCACCATGCCATATTTGCAACGTGCGCATGCATACAAAGACGCCGAAGCAAAAGACAAAGAAATAAATGTTGGTACATTTAATTACCCAATGTTAATGGCTGCGGATATTTTATTGCATGACACCGATATTGTACCTGTTGGTCAAGATCAAAAACAGCACGTAGAATACGCTCGAGACACTGCCCAAAAATTTAATTTCATTTTTGATACAGATACATTCAAATTACCAGAAGCAAAGATTTTGGAACATGTTGCTGTTGTTCCTGGTACTGATGGACGAAAAATGAGTAAAAGTTATGGCAATACGATTCCATTATTCGCAACTCGTGAGGAAATTACTAAAGCTGTTATGTCCATTCCAACAGATTCCAAACCAATTGACGAACCACGAAATCCAGATGAGGACAATGTGTACAAACTGCATAAATTATTTTCAGATCATGGGGAATTGTACGAGCTCGGTGAACGATACCGAAAGGGAGGTATGGGCCACAAAGAATCTAAAGAATTGTTGATAGAGCATATTGATGCTTTTATTGCACCATTGCGAGAAAAACGAGAACAACTGGCACATGACACAGATTTTGTTTTGGATGTATTGCGAGAAGGAGGTAAACGAGCGAAACAAAAAGCAGAACGCAAAATGGAGGCAGTTCGTGAAGCAATTGGAGTGAAGTTGTACTAACATTATATAAATGAAAAATTTTAAGGAATACTTAAAAAGTGTACGATTTTCACTCGGTCACGCTTTTAAGTTTGTACCGAAAGAAACTTCTTTGATTTTTTTTGTAGTTATTATCTCTGCTTGTATTCCTTATGCAAGTTCATATCTACTTGGGAAACTAGTCAATGATATTTTTATCGGTGCAAAAACTGGTGTATATGAAGGTATTTGGTATATTATTTTTCTCTATGCTTTTATTAGTTCATTACCAACCTTTTTGGGTAATATTCAAACATATATAAGAAGACGATGGAATCTTAAGTTTCAGACAGATATTGAATTATATTTTATGAAAGTTCGTGAGCAAATAGATATTGCTCATTATGAAGACCCAAAATTTCAAGATTTACTGCAGAGATCTTTTCGTAATGGTATTAATCCATTGTTTGGTCTTACATCAGGTCAATTTAATGCTTTACAGTCACTCACTGGGTTATTGTTTGGTACTATTTTAGCGATTCATTTTAATTTATTCGTATATTTATGTGTTATATTATCAGCCATCCCAAGTTTTTTGGTTGATATTAAATATGCATCATGGGGTTGGAGTATTTGGCAAAAAGATTCGCCTGCATTACGTCGATTAAGTGACCTCAGACAACATGTAACGTTTAGAACTCTACTTATTGAAACAAAACTTTTACAATCGGGTAACAAAATACTTGATTGGATGAGACAAATTTTAGTTGATTTTGCAAATATTCAACTAAAAACAGAAAAATCGAAACTATTTTCAACTTCACTTACTGATGTTATCGCCTTTGTAGGTTTTGGTGCGGGTCTTTTTCTGGTTATGCAAGAAGTTATAAGTGGAAGAGTTCCAGTTGGTGGTTTGGTATATATGTTAGGAACACTTTCAAATGTTCGGGCTTCCATTAGTTCTCTGTTAACTAATATCTCGGAACAGTTTGATGTCCATTTGATTGTCAAAGACATGATGGAGGTTGTGGATACTAAACCAACTATTCTTGAATCAAAAAAACCTATAACACTTGACCTTGAAACTGCACCAGAAATAGTTTTTGAAAAAATTGGTTTTAAGTATCATAATTCTGATAAATGGAGTCTGAGAAATATTAATTTAACTTTTAGATCTGGTGATAATATTGGATTAGTAGGAAATAATGGTGCGGGAAAAACGACGTTGGTTAAATTATTGTGTAGAATTTACGATCCAACAGAGGGTAGAATTTTAATTAATGGTATTGATTTGAAAGATATCTCAATAAAAGAATGGTGGTCATATCTTGCAGTAATGTTTCAGGATTATGCAAGTTATGATTTTGTTACAAAAGATGCAATTGCAATTGGACGCCCTAATTCATCAATCAATCTTACAAAAGTCGTTGAGGCTGCACACGTAAGTCAATCTCATGTATTTATTGAAGAGTGGAAAGATAAATACGAACAACAAATTGGTGTAGAATTTGCTGGGGTAGAACCCTCAAAAGGGCAAAGACAAAAATTATCTATTGCAAAAATATTATATCGTGATGGGCGTGTGATGATTCTCGATGAGCCAACTGCATCAGTTGATGCAGAGTCAGAGGCAAAAATATTTGATTCAATTGAAAATTTGTCAAAAAATACTACCGCACTACTTATATCACATGATTTTTCGACTATTTCAGAATGCGACAAGATATTTGTTTTAGATAAAGGAAAATTAATTGAGGAAGGTAATCATAAAGAATTAATGAACAGGAAGGGAATGTATGCCGAACTCTATACGCTACAAGCTAAAAGATTCAAAAAATAAAAAAGTTGTACTAATTTTTGGGAGGTGTATTATTATTTCCGGAGGTAACACAATGCCAAAACTCCAACCAGGAGATGTGGTTGCTGTGGCACCAAAAACAATTCCTATGGGATGTCTGGGTAACCAGCCCGTCATTGCCAAAGTTGAAGAAATCAACGGTGGCGTGGTAAGGATTACTTACAATATCTACAAGGATTCTGTCGAAGTGTCCGCTAGTGCTTGTACATTCGTTTCAGGTCTCCGTACACGGAGACTGACGAATAATCATTATGTACGGAATTAAACCCAAGGCGCCACCAACGTGGCGCCTTTTCCATAACTTGAATAAACAACAGTGGTATTGTAGACTATGGGAATGAAGCGACTATATATAAAAGATGTGAGTGGTCATGTCGGCGAACAAGTTATTGTTTGTGGTTGGATTGCAGTTCGTCGTGACCAAGGTAAAATGGTTTTTGTTGATATTCGAGACATGTCTGGTATAGTGCAGGGTGTTGTATTGCCACAGTCAGAGGCAATTGAAACAGCAAAAGAAATACGTACCGAATGGGTTGTCTCTGTCACTGGTACGGTAAATAAACGCCCAGAACGAAATGTGAAAGAGGGAATACTAAACGGTGATGTTGAACTTGAAATCACCGCGATTGCTGTACTAAACAAAACTGATGCGTTGCCATTTGAAATATCCGACGATACTCGGACAGTGGGTGAGGATGTTCGTTTGAAATACCGCTATCTTGATCTCCGTTCCGCTCGTATGCAAGCGAACATTCGTAACCGACACAAAGTGATCAAACTCATTCGTGATTTTTTGGATGCCGAATCCTTTATTGAAGTTGAGACACCTCTCTTGACCAAATCAACCCCCGAAGGGTCTCGTGACTATGTCGTGCCTGCCCGACTATATCCTGGCAAGTTCTACGCGCTTCCACAATCACCTCAACAATACAAACAATTGTTGATGACTGCTGGTGTAGAAAAATATTTTCAGATTGCTCGATGTATGCGGGATGAGGATACCCGGGGAGATCGTCAGCCAGAGTTTACGCAATTGGATTTGGAAATGAGTTTTGTTGAGCGGGAAGATGTGATGGCGTTGAATGAACGTCTGCTGATTGATTTGGTAACGGCCTTATATCCAGAAAAGAAAATCCAGCAAATTCCATTTCCACGACTATCATATGCAGAGGCAATGGAGAAATACAACTCAGATAAGCCAGATATTCGTGAGGATAAAAATGATCCAAACCTGCTTGCATTCTGTTGGGTTATTGACTTTCCTTTCTTTGAAAAAGTGGAAGATACTAGCCCTTCGGCAAGCTCAGGACACTCAGCTAAAGCCGAGTGGACATTTACACACAATCCATTTTCACGACCAGATCGGAAGAGCGTCGT
>JAUPVF010000003.1 GCA_030917185.1 Patescibacteria group bacterium | reverse complement strand
TAGTATCAATTGAGTAAGCACTACGTTTCTGTTTGAGATTTTGTCTCCAACTGCCTAAAGATATATTTGTCTTTATACGAACGAAGGGGACACTAAAAATCTCAATTTATTAAACCGTCTTTACTATAAGTACAGATGGACAAAAAATATGGAAACAAGAACAAACAATAGTCCACAGGGACGGGTTTTTAGAAAACCTAATTTTAAGAGTGGAGGAAGATCTCATGGAGGATTTTCACGAAATACACGAGGTGGTTATTCATCTCATGCACCCGTCTCGCGAGGGAAGCGAGTAGGGTTTGGTCGTGGTAAATCAACCCAGATTGATCCTTCACGGTTTATAAACAAAGCGGTGGCAGTTACACCGGCATCTGTATTCGTGCCAGAAAATCAATTTGTTGATTTTGCTATTGATGCACGTCTCAAAGCAAACATTATTGCTAAAGGATATGTATTGCCAACCCCGATTCAGGACAAGGCAATCCCTGCTGTTTTGTCTGGTGCAGATGTTGTTGGTATTGCTAACACCGGTACTGGTAAAACGGCAGCATTTTTGATACCTCTCATACATAAAATTCTGACACAACCAAAGGAAAACGTTCTTATCGTTGTGCCAACTCGTGAACTTGCCATACAAATTGAACAAGAACTGCAAGGGTTTATTACTGGCATGAAATTATATGCAACGTGTGTTGTCGGTGGGTCACCAATCGGGAAACAGATTAGAGACTTGAAATATAGAAATGAATTTGTTATCGGTACTCCAGGACGTATTAAAGATTTGATTGAACGAAAAGTGCTTAATCTTGCATTTTTCAAAACGGTTGTGCTTGATGAGGCAGACAGAATGTTGGATATGGGATTTGTAAATGATATGCGGTTTATGATGGCACAAATGCCACGTGACAGACATACTCTGTTTTTCTCTGCAACTTTGTCGCCAGAAATTCAGGGTTTGATTAAAGAGTTTTTGTGTGATCCGATTATGATTTCGGTTAAAACACAAGATACATCAAAAAATGTTGATCAGGATGTTATCCGGTTGAAAGCCGGTGATGATAAGTTGGACGTGCTTCACAAATTGTTAACTCAAAAAGAGTTTAACAAAGTATTGATTTTTGGACGGACAAAACACGGTGTTGAAAAGTTGTCAAAAAACCTAACTCAACGGGGATTTATGGCAGAGGCAATTCATGGAAATAAAAATCAATCTGGACGACAGCGTGCGCTCAAACTTTTCAAAGAAAATCGAGTTCAAATACTTGTTGCGACAGACGTTGCGGCTCGAGGGCTTGATATCAACAACGTCTCACACGTTATTAACTTTGATATTCCTGCGACATACGAAGACTATGTTCACCGGATTGGCCGAACAGGTCGGGCGGGTAAAATGGGTACAGCTCTAACTTTTATTGCGTAGGCCGATTCCAGACAGTATATCTTTTTCCTAGATGACTTTGTGGGTAGGATATATTTTGGATATGTGGTATACTACGTACAGTTTTTTTATTTAGAAACTTAACGTTAATATAAATTATATGCAAGAACTCAAAGCACTATGTATGGCATGTCGAGATGCTAAAAACAAGCCAACAATGCAGGTTATGAATGACCCAAAGGTTACAGAAAAGAACAATCGTTTTTCTGCAAAAGGAAAATGTGCTAAATGTGGTGGAAACATGTTCAAGTTTCTCTCAAAGGACGACGCAGCAAAATTGAAATAATTTCTCATGAATAGAGTTGCTTTTATGGTGATTGGCATGGTTTTTTTGCTGTCCATTATATGGGCCGGTTTTCGTGCGCGACAGGCGGTTGCACCGACAGTTTCGTCATTTGCTGAATGTGTTGCTGCGGGCTATCCGGTTATTATAGAGAATATTCGTCAATGTAAAACCCCGGACGGACGCAGGTTTGCCGAGGAACTACCAGAAAAAATCACCTATACACATGCGTCAGCAGATTTGATTGTGGTTGAGTTACCATTTCCTGGGGCAGTGACGGGTAAAACTTTTTCTGTTATTGGTAAAGCACGGGGAACATGGTTTTTTGAAGCATCATTTCCTGTTGTTGTATTAGATAAAGATGGGAAAGTAATTGCTACAAGCATTGCACGAGCAAAAAAGGACTGGATGACCAATGACTTTGTGCCATTTGAAGCAGACTTTAAGGTGCCAGATGACTATATGGGTCCGGCTACGATTGTACTCAAAAAAGATAATCCGTCTGGTATGGCTGATAAAGATGCGTCAATTTCATTTCCTATTACCATAGAGTATTAGTCAAACACGCAATATTTTTTCACCTGTGTACAACTTTGTTACATAGTATTTTTCTCGTTGTAGTATAATATATGCATGGACACGGACCGTGTCAAAGATCAAAAAACCGAGATTGCAGTATTTGGAGGAGGGTGTTTTTGGTGCACGGAAGCAGTGTTTTCTATGATTCGTGGGGTAGTAGAAGTTATACCGGCATATACTGGTGGTAGTATTGCTAACCCAACATATGCAATGGTTTCAGCTGGCACTACGGGACACGTTGAGGTTGTTTCAATAAAATATGATCCGCAACTTGTTCCGTATCGGTTATTGCTCACTATATTTTTTGCAAGTCATGATCCCACAACATTAAATCGTCAGGGTAATGATTTTGGTACTCAGTATCGGTCAGTTATTTTTTATACAACAGACGAACAAAGAAAAGAAGCGGAAGTGTGTATTCGCGAAATAAATACTTCTAACACAAAAGGTGACCGGGTTGTGACGACTGTTGAACCGTTAACAGTTCTGTATCCTTCAGATGATTATCATAAAGAGTATTTTAGATACCATACAGATGCTCCGTATTGTCAGTTGGTTATCAATCCTA